>CAZZVF010000096.1:0-9541 GCA_964657355.1 uncultured Buchnera sp. | reverse complement strand
CGGATGCCGGCGACCCCGAGCAGGGCATAGAGCACCATCCAGATGCCGCCGATCGCCGGGCCCGGCGGCGTCAACGGTGGTTTCCGCAAGGCGAGATACCAGGCGGCGGCGCGTGGTTCCTGTGGACCGAAATACCCCCCAAAGGCGGCCGCTGCAGCGATCGTGCCGAACGACGCGACCGCCGGCGAAATGGCAGATCGGCGGCCAGGCTGGGCTTTGGCGGCGTTCATGCCTTTTTCAACTCGGCCGGCTTGTGGATCGCTTCCTTGCCGGATTTGTCGCTTTTGACCTTGACCTGCGGCGCTTCCTTCGACGCCTTCGCAGTGTGGCCCTTCACCTTTTCGGTGGATGTGACGATCTTCTCGACGGTGCCATGGGTTTCCCCCTGTGGCGTATTCCAGCGCACCTTGTCGCCTTGCTTCGGCAGTGCCGTCATATGGTTTCCTCCTGGTTGCCGTTACTGACGCGCCAAGCGGGCTGTTCGACACCGCGCCCAAGAATTTGTGAACCCGACAAGCCGCACATGCCACCGCTCGGGTGCGTTGCGACGGGAAGTGTTTGCCAAGCGCGTGCCATGCGCATCAATTGAGGGATTCGGATGCTTTCGATGCGCACAGTGAAACTCGCCGGGTTGACGCTGCTGACCGGCGCAGGCCTGGCGTCCATTAAACGTGACGGGCCGCACCGCGCTGCGCGCGGCGAGGCGCGAACCGGCTCGCGCCGCGACGCGGGAGTAGCCTCGGGCCGCGACGCGGCGGGGCCGCTCGAAATTCCGGCACGCGGCTGGTGGCAAATCCTGAAGCGCGTTGCGGCGCAGGTTTCGACCGATCGCGTCATGGCCGAAGCAGCCGGTGTCACCTTCTACACGCTGCTGGCGATCTTCCCCGCCATCGCCGCATTGATCTCGTTATTCGGATTGGTGGCCGATCCCTCCACCATTTCCGACGATTTGTCCGCGTTGTCCGGCGTGGTTCCGCAAGGCGGCATGCAGATCATCGGCGACCAGGTGCACGCACTGACGTCGACGCCGAACAAGGCGCTGGGTCTCGGCGCCATTGTCGGTTTACTGATCTCGATCTGGAGCGCCAACGCCGCGATGAAGGCGCTGTTCGACGCGTTGAACGCCGTCTACGAGGAGAAGGAGCAGCGCAGCTTTGTCCGCCTGACACTGACGTCGCTCGCTTTCACGCTGGGCGCTTTGGCATTCGTCATTCTCGCCATGATCGCCGTGGTCGCCCTCCCCGCGGCACTGAAGTTCGTCGGCCTGGCATCGACCACCAAAATTCTGTTGAAGCTAGCACGCTGGCCCGTGCTACTGACAGCGATCGCGGTGTTCCTCGCGCTGGTCTATCGTTTTGGCCCGAGCCGTGCGCGGGCGCGCTGGCGCTGGGTGAGTTGGGGAAGCGCCTTCGCGGCTTTGGTGTGGGTGCTCGCATCGGCAGGGTTCTCGTTCTACGTCGAAAACTTCGGCAGCTACAACAAAACCTACGGGTCACTCGGGGCCGCGGTCGGTTTCATGACGTGGATCTGGATTTCGACCATCATTGTGCTCATCGGCGGCGAACTGAACGCCGAAATGGAACATCAGACGGCGCTCGACACGACCACCGGGCCAGGTAAACCACGCGGCGCGCGGGGCGCCGTCAAGGCGGACACGCTGGCCGCTTCCTGATTCCATGCAAAGCGGGACACCGCACAGGACGGTGGATTTGAGTCCCGTCCTCACGCTCCTGTGAAGGAACATCTTCTACCGGGGCATGTTGAACATTCGCAGCGTTTTCCCATAATTTTCAACATGTTGCCCGATAGGACGCGATGACCGAGAAGATACTGATTACCGGGGGTGCCGGGTTCATCGGCACACATGTCGCAGCAAAACTTTTGCAGACCGGCAAGAAGATCAGAATACTCGACAGCCTGATCGAACAGGTGCACCCGGCTGGCGGAAAGCCGAATCCGATTCTCGAGCACTGCGAGTTCTTTCACGGCGACGTGCGGGATCCCGATCTCGTGGCGCGCGCATTGCGTGGCGTCGACAAGCTCATCCATCTCGCCGCCGAAGTTGGTGTCGGGCAAAGCATGTATGCGATCGACCGCTACGTCTCGACGAACGATCACGGCACTGCGGTCCTGCTGCAGGCGTTGCTCGAGCATCGTGTTGCTCGCGTGGTCGTCGCTTCTTCCATGAGCATCTACGGCGAAGGTCTGTATCGCACCGGGTCCGGTAATGTCATCGACAATGCGGTCCGCCGCCCTGAACAGGACAAAGGTTGGGATCCACGCGGCCCGCACGGCGAGATGCTGACGCCAGTTGCGACGCCGGAGACGAAGCGGCCGACTCTGGCGTCGGTTTACGCCATTACGAAATACGTGCAGGAGCAGCTTACGCTGAACGTGGCGCCCGCGTACGGCATGGAAGCCGTGGCACTCCGCCTGTTCAATGTCTATGGTGCAGGTCAGGCGCTTTCCAATCCTTATACGGGTGTGCTTGCGATATTCGCATCGCGGTTGCTGAACGGGCAGCGTCCAATGGTGTTCGAGGACGGCGCGCAGCGGCGCGATTTCGTGCATGTCGAAGACGTTGCAAATGCATTTGCCCTCGCACTGGAGGAGCCGGCCGCTCACGGCGGAACCTTCAATATCGGGAGTGGCCGCAGCGTCAGTGTGAGCGAAGTGGCCAACGGTTTCGCCAAGGCGATGGGACGTCCGGAACTCACGCCCGACGTTACCAACAAGGCCAGGACGGGCGACATACGTCACTGTTTCGCAGACATCGACCTGGCGAAGTCGGTACTTGGTTTTGCGCCTCGGAGAAGCTTCGAGGACAGCTTCGGCGAACTTGCCGAGTGGGTGTCGCAGCAGGAATCCGTCGACCGTGTCGCAGAGGCCCGGCAGGAGCTTGAGGCGCGAGGGCTCGTCGCGTGAACGTTGCGAACCTGAAGCCGCCACTTGCCGATACGCGCCCTGTCGTCGTCACCGGCGGTGCCGGTTTCATCGGCGCCAACCTCGTCGATCGCCTCGCTTCGGACGGCCATGAAGTCATCATCTACGATGCGCTTGCACGATCGGGGGTGGAGCGGAATCTTGAGTGGCTCCGTCACAGGCATCCGGTAACGGTGCGGGCCATCATCGACGATATTCGCAACGTGGCTGCGCTCAACGAAGTCGTTGCCGGCGCCTCCGTCGTTTTCCATCTCGCCGGGCAGGTTGCCGTCACGACCAGCATGACGGATCCGCAGGATGATTTCGAAGTCAATGCGCGCGGGACACTGAACGTTCTTGAAGCGGTGCGGCGTTACAATTCCTCGGCGCCTGTGATTTTCGCCAGCACGAACAAGGTTTACGGTGATCTATCCGACATCACGCTCGTTCGGGAAGGCGAAAGTTACCTGCCGCAGAGCGAGCGACTGCGTCGGTCAGGCGTCGGCGAGGCACGGCCGCTTTGTTTTCACACGCCTTACGGCTGCTCCAAGGGCGCCGCCGATCAATACGTGCTCGATTATTCAGCCAGCTTTGGCCTGAGGACAGCAGTTCTTCGCATGAGCTGCATCTACGGCGAACGCCAGCTTGGCACGGAGGACCAGGGATGGGTCGCGCATTTCCTGCTGCGCGCGATTGCCGGTGAGGGATTGACATTCTATGGGGACGGACTGCAGGTCCGGGATGTTCTTCACGTCGGCGACGCCGTGTCGGCTTACCTCGCCGCGTGGGAGCGGATCGATGATATCACAGGGCGCGCCTTCAATCTTGGCGGGGGGCCCGGCAATGCGGTGAGTCTCGTGCAGCTCGTCTCCCACATTGAGCGGCTGCTGGGGCGGCGTATCGAGGTCGCCTTCTCGGCGTGGCGCCCCGGAGATCAACGGTATTTCGTCGCCGATACATCAGCTGCAAAACGCGCACTGGCCTTGAGAGCTCCGTTGGACTGGCGGGCCGGTCTGGCGCGGCTGGCGACCCATTTCGGCGCCGGATGCAACGAGTTTGCCGCAGCGGAACCGGCGCTTTGAGAATAGCTCTCGTCAATCCGCCCTGGCGCTTCGAAAACAGCATCTATTTCGGCTGCCGCGAGCCGCATCTGCCGCTTGAGCTCGGAGCCAGCCGCGTCCTGTTGCAAGCGCGCGGACACGAGGTGCTGCTGCTCGATGGGCACCTCGAAGATCGCGACGCCACCTCGCTCGCCGAGGAAGTCGCGGATTTTGCACCCGCAATGACGGTGATCACGACGGCACCGAGCTATCTGTTCTGGCGCTGCGCACCGCCAGAACTTCGTGTGCCTCGCGAGATGATTGCACGGCTCGATGGAAGGGGCGGCAGAACCGTGGCCGTTGGCCCACACGGATCGGTGACACCGCGCTCGACCCTGAAGAAGCTCGGCGCCGATGTGGTCATCCGAGGTGAGTGCGAGGAAGCAGTGGCCGCATTGGCAGATGCGTGGCCGCGTAAGGATGTGCCGGGATGCGCCACCATCGAGAGCGGTGAGCTCCAGCTCTACGGTGGCGTGCAGGCAACGCGATTTACCGATTTGCCGGCGATCGATTGGCCCGTTGCCTGGATCGGACGTCACCATCACCATCACCACCGGTTTGACGTGGCGCCCTTGAAGGCCGGTGCCGAAATCGAAGCCTCGCGTGGTTGCCCCTACCATTGCTCGTTTTGTGCAAAAATCGATTTCCGGGACGGCTACAGGCGCCGCGATATTGGCAATGTGCTGAGCGAGATTACGGCGCTGCAGGAGCAGGGTGTCGAATACTTGTATTTCATCGATGAGATCTTTCTTCCGCAACAGGCGCTGCTCGAAAGCCTGATAGGCCGCGACTTGAAGTTCGGGCTTCAGACACGCATCGATCTGTGGAAGCCGCCCATGTTGGAGTTGCTGGGGCGTGCCGGATGTGTATCGATCGAAGCCGGTGTCGAAAGCTTGACGGAAGCGGGCCGGGCCGCTCTCGACAAGAGCTGCCGGATGACGACGGAGGACCTTACGCAAAGGCTGATCACCGCACGTCGATATGTTCCCTTCGTGCAGGCCAATCTCATCGAAAGTGCCGGCGACGACCAACGCGCCATTCAAGACTGGCGGATGTCACTTCAGAACGCGAATGTCTGGGCGAACGATCCGGTGCCGTTATTCCCCTATCCTAGTAGCCCCGACTATCGCAAGCGTTGGGGAGTGCCTGACGATGACGCCTGGGAGCGTGCATTGGACTTCTACCTTGGACAGTTCACCAGCTTCAGCGATATTCAGGAGGCTCGGCCACATAGCCTGGCAGCACTCGAGGCCGATTGCTTAGGGGCATGAGCAGCCGAGCACACCGCCGCAGCGGAATGCCGCGCCGTATGTTCATGACGACCGACGCTGTTGGCGGTGTTTGGAATTACAGCCTGACGCTTGCAGAAGGCTTGGCAAAACTCGGCTGTCATTGCACCGCCGCCATTGTTGGTCCGGCTCCTTCTGAGGGGCAGCGAGAGCAGGCTGCGCGAGCGGGCTTGGAACTGGCGGAGACTGGCCTGCAACTCGACTGGACGGCACGCGACGCGGCGGAAATCAGTTCTGCCGCAGCGGAACTATGTACTATCGCGCAAGCGTACGACGCTGACAGCATCCACCTCCACACGCCATCTTTTGCAGCAGCGTCCTGGCGCGTCCCGGTGGTCGCTGTCTCTCATTCCTGCATGGCGACGTGGTGGAGCAGCGTTGCCGGCACGACAATCGACAAGGATTTCTTGTGGCGTAAGCAGGCTGTGCTCGAAGGACTGCAAAAAGCCGATTGTGTAATGGCGCCTTCGCACGCGTTCGCACGCGACATGGTCCGTGTTTATGGAACGATCAAAAACTTGAAGGTCGTCTATAACGGGGTGCCACTCCCCGCTTTGGCGAACACGAGGCGCGCAGACCATGGCTTTTGCGCCGGGCGACTGTGGGACCGCGGCAAGAATTTCGAAACCCTCGACGCAGCGTCAGCAGACTTGGCATTCAAGATGCTCGCGGCTGGCCCCCTCACCGGTGCAGATGGCACCAGCTTTGCGCCCCGCCATCTTACCAGCCTGGGCAGCCTGGCTGCCCCGGCGCTTGAGCAGCATTACCGCACGGCTGCGTTGTTCGCGTCATCCTCGCACTACGAGCCGTTTGGGCTCGCGGTCCTCGAAGCAGCCGGCTATGCCATGCCACTGGTTCTTTCAGATATACCGACGTTCCGCGAGCTATGGGACGGTGCCGCATGTTTCGTGTCGGAGGACACGCCAGCTGCCTGGGCGCAGGCGCTTGAACGCCTCATGGAGGCACCAGAACAACGCACGGAATTAGGCGCAAGGGCACGTGCTCGCGCTTCCGGTTACACGCCAGAAAAGATGGCGTCTGCAACATATGCGATCCATCGGGCGGTCCATGATGCTAATCTGGCCGCAGCATGAGCCACCATAAGCAACTCAGATTTGCGTACGTCACGCACTCGCTTGTCTCCTGCTGGAACCATGGCAACGCGCACTTTCTCCGCGGTGTGTTGAGGGCTCTGCAGGCGCTGGGGCACAAAACGACCGCGTGGGAGCCGCTCGGCAGTTGGAGCCGGACGAACCTCGTCACCGACGAGGGCGGCAGCGGCGAAGACTATTTCTACGAGGCTTACCCGGACCTTGCCGTCCGGCTTTTCGACCCCGCTACATCATTCGAGGAGATCGCCGAAGACGTTGACGTCGTGATCGTGCATGAATGGACGGACCCTGCGGTCGTCGAGCAACTTGGCCGGATGCGGGTCAGCGGGAACTTTACTCTTCTGTTTCACGACACGCATCATCGTGCGGTGAGCGAACCCGATGCGATCCGGCGCTACGATCTCACCCGATATGATGGAGTGCTGGCGTTCGGCGCCACGCTTGCCGCAATTTACGAAAGCTGGGGCTGGGGCGACCGTGCTTTCGTGTGGCACGAGGCCGCCGACGTCACGCGGTTTCACCCACCTGCCGAGCCTGATAGTCGGAAAGACGTAGTTTGGATCGGGAACTGGGGCGACGGCGAACGCGAGGCCGAACTGGAGGAATTCCTCTTGAAGCCGGCCAGAACCGTGGTAATTCCCCTGCATATTTACGGTGTGCGGTATCCTAGGAATGCGCGTGCCTTGCTTGATCGCTATGGCGTCAATTACAGGGGCTGGCTCGCAAACACACTGGCACCTGCCGTCTTCGCCCGCCATGAAATGACGGTTCATGTTCCCAGGCGCTTCTACGCGCAGGCGCTACCCGGAATCCCGACCATTCGGGTCTTTGAAGCCCTCGCCTGCGGGATTCCCCTGATCAGCGCCCCCTGGCATGACAGCGAGAACCTGTTTTCGCCGGGGGACGACTTCCTGGTTGCTTCGAACGGGGCAGAGATGGCCGGGCACATGCGCGACCTAAAAAATGATCCAGACATGGCTGCAAGTCAGGCACTGAGAGGGCTTTCGACTATTCTTGCGCGTCACACTTGCGACATTCGCGCAACCGAATTGCTCCGGATCATAGACCGGGTGCATGGCTCGAGACGTGAGGCTGCGTGATGAAAATTGCGTTTTATGGATCGAGCCTTCTCTCCTCATACTGGAACGGGGCGGCGACATATTACCGGGGGCTCTTGCAGGCGCTTGCAGCAAACGGGCACGCCATCACTTTCTATGAACCCGAGGCCTTTGACCGGCAGTCCCACCGCGACATCGAGCCTCCAGGTTGGGCAAACGTCGTTGTCTATCCCGCAACAGAGCAGGCGGCCCGGGATGTCATTGCGCAATCGGCCATGGCGGATGTTGCCATCAAGGCCAGCGGCGTCGGAGTATTCGACGATCTGCTCCTGAGCGGAGTTACCCAATTTACCCGGCCCGATGCGCTTCGCATATTTTGGGACGTCGACGCTCCCGCGACCCTCGAAGAGCTGAACGCCGGACGTGCGTCAACTCTGCACCAATCGCTACCGCTGCTCGACCTTGTCTTGACGTATGGTGGTGGGCAACCTGTCGTCGACGCTTACACGCGGCAAGGTGCTTCGTGCTGCATTCCAATCTATAATGGCCTCGATCCGGCGACGCATTATCCGGCTTCACCCCAGGCGGCGTTAGTGTCCGATCTGTCATTCCTGGGCAATCGCCTGCCCGACCGCGAGGCCAGGGTTGAGCAGTTCTTTCTCGCGCCAGCCGCGGCGCTTTCGACTAAGCGATTTCTCCTGGGTGGTTCAGGGTGGCAGGGAAAAGCGATGGCGCCGAATGTCATTCAGCTTGGCCACGTGCCAACCGCCCTGCACAATGCCCTGAACTGTTCGGCAAAGGCGGTCTTGAACATCTCCCGTGAAAGCATGGCCTCGACTGGCTTCTCCCCGGCCACGCGCGTGTTCGAAGCGGCCGGTGCAGGCGCCTGCCTGATCACCGACGATTGGGCGGGCATCGCGTTCTTCTTCGAGCCGGGCAGTGAAATCCTCGTTGCTCGAGACGGCCATGATGTCGTGGACATCATGCGCGGCCTGACGCCCGGCCGCGCCAGGGAAATCGGCGAGGCTGCACGACACCGGTGTCTGGCAGATCATAGCTACGTCCAGCGGGCTGCGGAAGTTGATAGAATATTGCGGACGGCCCTGGCTCAGCGGCGAAGTGCGGCGGCTTGATGATGCCCCTAAGCATAGTCGTCTTCGGACTGAGTTTGAGTTCCTCGTGGGGCAACGGCCATGCCACGACATATCGCGCGTTGTTGAAAGCCATGGCAGCGCGAGGGCACGAGATTTCATTCTTTGAACGGGATGTTCCTTGGTATGCGAGCAACCGCGATCTTCCTTCGCCTGATTACTGCTCGCTTGTGCTTTACGAGGATTTAAATTCGGTCCTTGGGTATCGCGGACAGATCCAGCGTGCCGATCTGGTGATAATTGGCTCCTACGTCGCAGAAGCGGTCCTGCTGGCAGAACTGTTGAGACCTTTGGCGCAGCGCCTCGCCTTCTATGACATCGACACGCCTGTCACCCTCGCCGCGTTGCGGAGAGGTGATGCCGCATATATTTCACATACTGGCATACAGCTTTACGATATGTATCTCTCGTTTAGCGCCGGTCCTTCGCTGAGAGTTCTCGAAACCGAATTTAGCGCGCGGCGGACTGCGGCGCTATTCTGCGCGGTTGATCCTGACCAATATCGCCCGACTCAAACCGTGGACGAGCCACGTTGGGCGTTGGGATATCTTGGGACATACAGCTCGGACCGGCAGCCTGTGCTGGATAGACTCCTGCTCGAACCCGCGCGCAGGCGACCGGATCTGCGCTTCGTCGTAGCTGGCCCGCAATATCCCGCGGACATTCAATGGCCCGACAACGTTGACCGTATCGAGCATCTTCCGCCCGCGTCGCATGCTGATTTCTATAATGATTTATGTTGGACGCTGAACGTCACCCGCAGTGACATGATTGCAGCTGGATATAGTCCCAGTGTACGCCTGTTCGAAGCCTCGGCATGCGGGACGCCGATCATCTCAGACGAATGGCTCGGGCTTGCCGAAATATTTGCCCTGGGCGACGAACTCGTGACGGCATCCAGCAGTGACG
>CAZZVF010000095.1:0-9573 GCA_964657355.1 uncultured Buchnera sp. | reverse complement strand
CATCCGGCCGGACGTGGTGACCGACCAGACCTCGGCGCATGATCCCGCGAACGGCTACCTGCCGGCGGGCTGGAGCGTTGCCGAATGGGAGGCAAAACGCACGAGCGATCCGGCTGCCGTCGCCGTAGCGGCGAAGCACTCCATGCGCGTCCAGGTGAAGGCCATGCTCGGCTTCCACAGGCTCGGCATTCCCACCGTCGACTACGGCAACAACATCCGGCAGGTCGCGAAAGATGAAGGCCTGGCCGAGGCTTTCGATTTCCCCGGTTTCGTGCCGGCGTATATCCGGCCGTTGTTCTGCCTCGGCAAGGGGCCGTTCCGGTGGGTGGCGCTGTCGGGCGATCCGGACGACATCAGGATCACCGACGAGGTCGTTGCTGAATTGATGCCAAACGACGTCAACCTGCATCGCTGGCTCGAGCACGCGGGTGCCAAGATCCGCTTCCAGGGGCTGCCTGCGCGGATTTGCTGGTTGGGGCTGGGCGACCGTCACCGCATCGGGCTCGCGTTCAACGAGCTGGTGCGCAGCGGGCGGGTGCGGGCACCGATCGTGATCGGGCGTGACCATCTGGACAGCGGTTCCGTCGCCAGCCCGAACCGCGAGACGGAGGCCATGGCGGATGGATCGGATGCAGTGTCCGACTGGCCTTTGCTGAACGCGCTGTTGAACACCGCGAGCGGTGCAACCTGGGTTTCACTGCACCATGGCGGCGGCGTCGGCATGGGATATTCGCAGCATTCGGGCATGGTGATCGTGTGCGACGGCACGGCGGAGGCCGCTCGCCGCCTGGCACGCGTGTTGTGGAACGATCCGGCGACCGGCGTGATGCGGCACGCCGACGCGGGCTACGCGGCGGCGATCGAGTGCGCGCGCGAACACCAGCTCGAACTGCCGATGATCGGAGCCGCGCGATGAGTGTCACCGCGGGCCGCTTCATTGTCGCGGGTGGCGCACCGCTCTCCATCGGCGACCTGCGCCGGCTGCACGAGGGGGCGCCGCTCGAGCTCAACCCGAACGCCCTGCACGCCATAGTTCGCTCGGCGGAAACCGTGGCGCAGATCGTGGCCTCCGGGCGCACCGTCTATGGCGTGAACACCGGCTTCGGTTTGCTGGCGCAGCATTCCATCCCGGGCCATCAACTCGCCGAACTGCAAAGGCGCCTGGTGCTGTCGCACAGCACGGGTGTCGGGCCGTTGCTGCCTGATGCGATCGTGCGGCTGGTCATGGCCTTGAAAGTCGTCGGGCTGGCACGCGGCTATTCCGGGGTCCGGCCGCTCGTCATCGAGCAGATCATGGCGTTTCTCGCAGCCGGGCTGATGCCGTGCATTCCGTCCAAGGGCTCGGTCGGCGCGTCGGGCGACCTGGCACCGCTGGCGCACATGTCGGCGGCCCTGATCGGCGCGGGCGAGGTGCGGCTCGATGGGGTGCAGATGCCGGCGGCGGAAGGCCTGCTGCGCTGCGGATTGCAGCCGCTGGTGCTGGGGCCGAAGGAGGGCCTCGCCTTGCTCAACGGCACCCAGGTTTCGACGGCACTGGCCTTGGCGGCGCTGTTCAGGACCGAGCGGGTGTTCGGAGCAGCGGTGGTGGCCGGCGCGTTGTCGGTCGATGCGGCGAAAGGCAGCGATACGCCGTTCGATCCGCGCATCCATGCGGCCCGTGGGCAGCCCGGGCAGATCGCGGCGGCATCGGCCTACCGCCGACTGCTGGAAGGCAGCGAAATCCGCCACTCGCATGTGGATTGCGGCCGGGTGCAGGACCCTTACAGCTTGCGCTGCCAGCCGCAGGTGATGGGCGCCTGCCTCGACACCATGCGCCACGTGGCGAACGTGCTGGCAACCGAAGCCAATGCCGCGAGCGACAACCCGCTGGTGTTCGCCAACACGGGCCCGCGCGACGACGAGGTGCTGTCGGGCGGCAATTTCCATGCGGAACCGGTGGCGATCGCGGCCGACATGCTGGCGCTGGCGATTGCCGAGACCGGCGCGTTGTCGGAACGCCGCACCGCATTGCTGACCGACCCGGTGATGAGCCGCCTGCCCGCCTTCCTCGTCTCCGATCCCGGCATCAATTCCGGTTTCATGATCGCGCAGGTGACGGCCGCGGCACTCGCTTCGGAAAACAAGTCGCTGGCGCATCCGGCGAGCGTCGACAGCCTGCCGACATCGGCCAACCAGGAAGACCACGTGTCGATGGCGACGTTCGCCGCGCGCCGGTTGCACGACATGCTGGACAACACGGCCGGCATTGTGGGGATCGAGCTGCTGGCGGCGTGCCAGGGCATCGCATTCCACGCGCCGTCGGCGACGTCGGCGTTGTTGCAACAGGCGATTTCAACAGTGCGGGCGGAAATCGCCGCTTATACGCAGGACCGTTTTTTCGCGCCGGACATCGCGGCGGCGACACGGCTGGTCGAGGGCGTCAAGTTATGCAGCCTGGTGCCGGAGCTCGCACTCGCATGACCGTGGCCGGCGCACCTCCGCTGTACACCCTGGCGCATGGCAGCGTGCCGCTCGTCGTCAGCATTCCGCACGCAGGGACCTGGATACCGCCCGAAATCCACACGCACCTGACCGAAACAGGGCGCCGGGTGGTCGATACCGACTGGCACGTGGACCGGCTCTACAGCTTCCTGGCGGAGCTGGACGTGACGGTGCTGACCGCGACGCATTCGCGCACCGTGGTGGATTTGAACCGCGGGCCGGATGGAGCGAAGCTGTATCCGGGCCAGATGGAAACGGGGCTTTGCCCGACCGAAAGCTTTGCCGGCGAGGCGCTGTACGCAGGCGATCCGCCTGACCGGGCGGACATCGCGGCGCGGTTGGAGCAGTACTGGCGGCCTTACCACGATGCTCTGGAGGCCTCGCTGGCCCAGGCGCAGGCGCGGCACGGGTTCGTGCACCTGCTGGACGCGCACTCGATTGCGAGCGAGGTGCCGCGCCTGTTCGCCGGGCGGCTACCGGACCTCAATATCGGTTCGAACGACGGCGCATCGGCCGACCCGGCACTGGTCGAGCGTGTGGCTACGGCCGCTTCGGACAGCAATTTCAGTTCCGTGGTCAACGGGCGCTTCAAGGGCGGCTACATCACCCGGCATTACGGCCGCCCCGCCGCCCGGGTTCATGCCGTGCAGCTGGAGCTGGCCTGGAGCACCTATCTCGACGAGGCGGCCCCCGCACTGTGGCGGCCGGACCTGGCAGCGCCGCTCATCCAGGTTCTGCAGCGCATCGTGAGGGAACTCCTGCGCACATAGCTGCCCCGATTTTGCGAGTCGTCCGGGAACGATTCGCAAGCGCGAAGGTTGAGCCCGCGTCAGGCCGGCACCATGCCCGGGGCCACGCAGTGACCAAGAAGTCGGCGTGGATACAGAGACAGTGACGAAGAAGACAAGGAGATCACCCGTGAAATCGATCAAGCGTTGGGGCATCGCCGCCGCCCTCGCCGGCAGCTTCGTGCTCTCAGCTCCTGCGGCATTCGCCGGACCCGATGAGCAGGCGACCATCGACCATGCAGTCGGCACGATCCAGGACCTGCACCGCGACAAGGAGTTCGGCGACGCACGCGACCTCATGCATCGCGCGCGCGCCGTCATGATTGCGCCGCGCATCTTCAAGGCCGGTTTCTTCGTGGGTGGCGAAGGCGGCACGGCGGCGCTTCTCGTCCGCGGCCCGGGCGGGTGGAGTGCGCCGGCCTTCTACACCATCGCTTCTGCGACATTCGGCCTGCAAATCGGCGCGCAGGAAAGCGAAATGATCCTGTTCGTCATGAGCGACCGCGCTTTACAGGCGCTGATGCGTGACAAGTTCAAGATCGGCGCCAATGCCGGCATTGCGGTCGCCACACTCGGCTCGAACGTCCAGGGTGCCACGACGGCGAATGCCGGGGCCGACATCATCGTCTGGGCCTCTTCGTCGGGCGCCTATGCGGGCATCACGCTCGATGGGTCCCTCATCGAGCCGCGCCGTGAGGCCAATGGCAGCTATTACGGCCGCCCCGTGACTCCGGCGCAGATCGTGCTGCATCGCGCCGTCTCCAACCCCGGCGCTGCCGAACTGCAGCGCGCCCTGAACCACATCACCTGATCCTAGAGCATCATCCGACCAAAGGGGCTCACCGATCGGATAACGATGCTCGTGAAAACAAAGAGCTGGAGTTTATTTCCGATCCACTTCGAACGGAAGCGCTCACATCCAGGTCCGGCGACTTTGCCGTCCCACTCGCTGCAAGGTAATTAAAGGAAAGGCCCCGGAGCAATGCTTTGGGGCCTTTCTCGCCTATATAGCTCTCCGCCGAACAGGTGATCCCGTCCGGCGCAAGCTTCAGCGGCAGCGGTATGGGTGGTAGGCGCACCATCCCGGCCGGCCGGGACCTTCGACGACGCAACCGGCGAGCGGCACGGCGAAGATCAGGAGCAGAATGGTGGCAATGGCACGCGACATCGTATTTGTATCCTCTGTTGCGGTGAATGTAGCCTTTTGGGGCGTGCAAGATGGAACGTAACACCGTCCATGAGGTTGCTGTAACGATCGGCAACCTGTTCGCTCGCAGGTTGCACTTCACTCGGGGAACCAGGCACGATGCGTCCTGCGATACAAATAGTCCTGAGCGGCAGTCTCACGTTCGGAGTGCCGCTTGCGCTTGCCGTCAGGGAGCTTTTCGTTTTGCGACGCGACGGCAATTCCGGCTGGAGCCCGCCTCGCGAGGAGGAGCCGGAGCGCGGGCCATTGTCGCCCCAGACGCGGGCACTGCCGAGTTGCCTGGTTCCGCCGTTCGACCTGCCGGCGGACCAGCGGGACCATACGCGGGAACTCGAACTGGTCTGAACCAGGCTCAGCTCGTCAAGGATCGTGCGATGATGACGCGCATGATTTCGTTGGTGCCCTCGAGGATCTGGTGCACCCGCAGGTCGCGTACGATCTTCTCGATGCCGTATTCGGCCAGATAGCCATACCCGCCGTGGAGCTGGAGTGCCGCGTTGGCCACTTCGAAGCCGGCATCGGTGCCAAAGCGTTTTGCCATGGCGCACAGGCGGGTGGCCGTGGGATCGCCGGCGTCGAGCGCTGCAGCGGCGCGCCACAGCAAGGTGCGCGCAGCCTCGAGCTCGGTCGCCATGTCGGCAAGCCTGAACTGCAAGGCCTGGAAACTGTCGATGCTGCGGCCGAATGCCTGGCGGTCGCGCATGTAGACCAGGCTGCGGTCGAGGGCCGCCTGAGCACCGCCGACGGAGCACGCTGCGATATTCAGCCGGCCACCGTCGAGGCCCGACATGGCGATCTTGAAGCCGATGCCTTCTGCACCGAGGCGGTTCGCTACAGGCACACGCACCTGCTCGAAGATTACCTGGCGGGTCGGCTGCGCATTCCAGCCCATCTTACGTTCCTCGGCGCCGAAGGACAGGCCGTCGGTGCCGGCTTCGACGACAAAGGTCGAGATGCCGGCAGCACCTTCCCCGTTTGTGCGGGCCATGACGACGTAGATATGCGCTGCACCGGCGCCTGAGATGAACTGCTTCACGCCGTCGAGGACATAGTCATCGCCGTCCCGCACGGCACGTGTTCGTAGCGCCGATGCATCCGACCCGCAGGAGGGTTCGGTAAGGCAGTAGCTGGCGAGTTTTTCCATGGTGCACAGAAGCGGCAGGAAACGCGCGTGCTGCGACGCATTCCCGAAACGCTGGATCATGCCGGCCGCCATGTTGTGTATCGACATGAAGGCGGCGATCGTCGGGCATCCGGTCGCGAGCGCTTCGAAGATGAGCGCCGCGTCGAGCCGGCTCAGCGCCGAACCGCCATGCTCCTCGGCAATGGTAATGCCGCCCATGCCCAATGCCGCACCTTCGCGCATGACGTCGATGGGGAAGTGGTGCGTGCGGTCCCACTCGATGGCGTGCGGCCCCAGGCGATCGGCCGCAAAACTCGCAGCCATGTCCTGCAACGAACGCTGTTCCTCGCTCAGAGCAAACATTAGGACTCCTCGTCCAACGCAAACATGCGGGGACGGTCAGTTCATCGTGGGAATGACGAAGCTGGCGCCGTCCTTGATGCCGGACGGCCAGCGCGACGTGACGGTCTTGGTCTTCGTGTAGAAGCGGATCGAATCCGGACCGTGCTGGTTCAGGTCGCCGAAGCCCGAACGCTTCCAGCCGCCGAAAGTGTGGTAGGCGAGCGGCACGGGGATCGGCACGTTGACGCCGACCATGCCGGCATTGACGCGCGCGGTGAAATCGCGGGCTGCATCGCCGTCGCGCGTGTAGATGGCGACACCGTTGCCGTATTCGTGCGACGAGGCGAGGGCCAGCGCCTGCTCGTAGTTCTCAGTGCGTGCGATGCAGAGCACCGGGCCGAAGATTTCCTCGCGATAGATGCGCATATCCTGTGTCACGTGATCGAACAGGCAGCCGCCCATGAAGTAGCCTTGCTCGTAGCCCTGCAGGCGGAAGTTGCGGCCGTCGACCAGCAGCTTGGCACCTTCGGCCACGCCGGAATCGACGTAATCGCGCACCCTTGTCAGCGCCTCCTTGGTGATCAGCGGGCCGAAATCCGCATCCTTGTCGGTCGAGACCCCGACGCGCAAAGCTTCGACGCGCGGGGAGAGTTTTGCCACCAGTGCATCGGCGGTCTCGCGGCCGACGGGGACTGCGACCGAAATCGCCATGCAGCGTTCGCCGGCCGATCCGTAACCCGCTCCGATCAAGGCATCGGCCGCCTGGTCGAGATCCGCGTCTGGCAGGATGATCATGTGGTTCTTCGCACCACCGAAACACTGCGCGCGCTTTCCGTGCGCTGCCGCGGTGCCGTAGATGTATTGCGCAATGGCCGAGGAGCCGACGAAACCAACTGCCATGATGCGCGGATCGGTTAGCAGCGCATCGACCGCCTCGCGGTCGCCATTGACGACATTGAAGATGCCGGGCGGCAATCCTGCTTCGAGAAAGAGCTCAGCCAGGCGCAGGGGAACGGACGGATCGCGCTCCGATGGCTTGAGGATGAAGGCGTTGCCGCAGGCGATTGCCGGTGCCGCTTTCCAGAGCGGGATCATCGCCGGGAAATTGAATGGCGTGATGCCGGCAACGACGCCGAGCGGCTGGCGCATGGAATAGATGTCGATCCCGGGGCCTGCCCCTTCGGTGTATTCGCCCTTGAGTAGATGCGGAATGCCGGCTGCGAACTCCACCACGTCGAGCCCGCGCTGAATGTCGCCGCGCGCGTCGGCCAGGGTCTTGCCATGCTCGCTCGACAGCAGATGCGACAGGCTGTCCATTTCCGGTGCGACCAGCTCGAGGAACTTCATCAGCACGCGCGCGCGGCGTTGCGGATTCTGCGCCGCCCAGGCCGGCTGTGCGGCGGCTGCATTGCTGATGGCATTCTGCACCTCAGCGCTGGAGGCCAGCGGAACGCGGGCCTGTGTCTCGCCCGTGTTCGGATCGAAAACGGGCGCGAAGCGACCGCTGCCATTGACATGCTTGCCGCCGATAAAATGCGTCAGGTCGCGCGCCATTGTCGAAGTCTCCAATATCGGGGCGGTGAGAAGCGTGCGGGCGATCGTCGCCCGTAATGCTTCACCTTAGGTGAGTGATGCGATGCGGGCGTCATCATAGCCCAGGCCGCGCAGCACCTCCACCATATCAGCGCCAGGCTGCCCTGCCATGCGTGGAGGCACAAGCGAGGATTGCGAGTAGCGCGGAGCGGGCGCCGGCTGCACGACCCCGCCGGCCTCGACGAAGGTGGCGCGCGCCACGTTGTGCGGATGCAAGGGTGCTTCCACGAGCGACAGAACAGGCGCGAAACACGCATCTGAGCCTTCGAGCAGAGCGCACCATTCGTCGCGGGTTCGTGTCCTGAAAAGCGCCTCGAGCCGGCATTTCAGCGACGGCCATTGGCGGGCATCCATCTGGCGCGCGAAGGCCTCGTCATCGGCAAGCCCGACGCGTTGCAGGAACTCCGCGTAGAATTGCGGTTCGATGGCGCCGATCGAAATACTTTTTCCGTCCGATGTTTCATAGACATCGTAAAAATGCGCGCCGCTGTCGAGAAAGTTCACGCCGCGCTCATCGTGCCAGAGTCCTTGCGCGCGAAATCCATGGATCATCGACATGAGCAACGCGGCACCGTCCGTCATGGCGCAGTCCACCACCTGCCCCTGCCCGGTCGCGCGTGCATGATGGATGGCGGCAAGCATGCCAAACGCGAGCATCATGGCCCCGCCTCCGAAGTCCCCGACCATGTTGACCGGCGGAACCGGCCTTTCGCCTGCACGCCCAAAGGCATGCAGCGCGCCGGCGAGGGCGATGTAGTTTATGTCGTGACCGGCGGACTGCGCGTATGGACCCGTCTGCCCCCAGCCGGTCATGCGGCCATAGGCGAGGCGTGGATTGTCCGTCAGCAACACGTCGGGGCCGAGGCCCAGCCGCTCCATGACGCCCGGCCGGAACCCTTCGATCAGGCCGTCCGCGGTGGCCGCGAGGTCGCGCACCAGGGTGCGGCCGGCATCGGTCTTGAGATCCGCGATGACCGACTTGCGCGATCGCAGCAGGATATCCTTCGGCGCCCGCGTTGTTCCCCGCCGGTCGATGCGGATCACTTCGGCGCCGTGATCGGCCAGCATCATGGCGGCGAACGGGCCTGGCCCGATGCCGGCCAGTTCGATGATGCGCAGCCCGGCAAGCGGGCCCGCGCCATCTTTCGTCGGGTCAGCCATCGTCAGTTGCCCGTGAACTGCGCCTCGCGCTTGGCGAGAAACGCCGATACACCCTCCATGAAGTCCGACGTGCGCCCTGCTTCGCGTTGCAGATCGCGTTCGAGTGCGAGTTCTTCCGCCCAGCTGTTTTCCGATGCGGCCCAAGCCACGCGACGGATCATGCCGAGCGCACGGGTCGGGCCTTTTGCGAGGCCGGCGGCGATTGCGAGCGCTGCTTCCTCCACGGTGTCGTCGCTGGTCACGCGTGTGATCAGGCCCCAGTCTGCCGCTTTGGCCGCGGGCAATTTCTCGCCGAGCAGCATGAGTTCCATGGCTCGCACCCGGCCGACACTCTTGACCAGCAGGAACGGCGATCCACCATCCGGCACAAGACCGATACGACGGAATGCCTGCAGAAAGTAGGCGCTTTCGCCTGCAACGATGATGTCGGCTGCCAAAGCGATCGATGCGCCGATGCCGGCAGCGGCACCGCGGACCGCGCTGACGACGGGAATGGCAGAGTCACGCATCGCCTGCATCATCGGGTTGAAAACAGCCTCCAGACTCGCGCCGACATCGGTTCCGGAACTCGCATTGCCGCCGCGGCCACTTAGATTGGCGCCCGAGCAGAAAGCCCGTTCCGAGCCGCCCAGAACGATGCAGCGCGCTTCGCGGCCGGCACGCCCGATGGCGGCGGTCAGCGCCTCACCCATTTCGAGGTTGATCGCGTTCATCGTTGCCGGGTCGTCGAACCGGATGACCGCCACATCGCCATGGTTCGCGTAAGTGATCTTCGTGGTGCCGACATCCATGGTGGCGCGCCCTCCTGGCTTGCACGCGGCTTGTTGCCGCTTAAGCCACAGCGTTAGCGTAATCGGACCATGAAATCCAACAAGCGG
>CAZZVF010000094.1:0-9693 GCA_964657355.1 uncultured Buchnera sp. | reverse complement strand
GTGCGCTTGCCGGAAAATGCTCTAGCTCTTTGTTTTAGCGAGCATCTTTATCCGACGGTTGATCCCGTCTGGTCGGATGATGCTCTAGCTCCTTGTTTTCGTAAGCATCTTTATCGGACAGATTACCGCGTTCGGTCGGATGATGCTCGCGAACTTCCACACAACAAGGCAGAAGGTGTCCCCGGGGTGTCAGCCGGCCTGACAGGCCAGCTGGTGGGCGCGACAGGGATTGAACCTGTGACCCCCGCCGTGTGAAGGCGATGCTCTACCGCTGAGCTACGCGCCCGGATTGGACGGGGCGACAGCTATAACCAACCGGCGTTTCGTGCAAGCAGGCGCGAATGCCTTTCCCGCAAGCGTTGTAGTACGCCCACTTCTATCGTCCGGCACACAGAGCTGTCTTGAGGCCGTCGTTCTTGCCCGGACAACACTGTCTGCAAGAGACTCTGGACAGCACTGCGCTGTGCAAGGGCTACCGATGGTTGTCTTGCAAGTAGAATCGGCGCTATTGTTGGCCAGTAGTTAAAAGAAGAATTTGCTATGATCACCGAAGACCAGAACAAGACGCTGCTCGAACTGACCGTGCAGATCGTGTCCGCGCATCTCACCAAGAACCAGGTGCCGGCCCAGGGCCTGCCGTCCTTGATCGAGCAGGTGTACGGTGCGTTGAGCCGTGCTGGTGCCGAGCCCGCGGCGCCGCCGGCCGAAAAGCAGCAGCCCTTCGTTCCTGCCAAGCGTTCGGTGTTCCCGGATTACATCATCTGCCTCGAAGATGGCCGCAAGCTGAAGACGCTGAAGCGCCATCTGCGCTCGACGTTCGGATTGTCGCCCGAGCAGTATCGCGAGAAATGGGGCCTGGCGGCGGATTACCCGATGGTCGCGCCGAACTATGCCGAACATCGCTCGCGCCTAGCCAAGGAACTCGGCCTGGGCCGCAAGCCGACCGGCGAGGATGAGCCGGCGCCGCGCCGTGAAGCTGCTGCCGCGCGCCAGGCCGCGTCGGCCGCCCGCAGCGAGCCAGCCGATCGCCCGGAGAGCCGTGAGGCCGAAACCCGGGAAGCCGGTGCACGCGAAGCAGCAGGTGGGCGCGAGGGAAAGGCCGAGCCGACGCGCGACGTGAAGGAAGGCCGCCGCCGTGGCGAGCCGACCGCTGCGAGCGTGTTCGCGAAATTCCCGAAGAACGCGCCGGAGGTGGCACCGGAAGCAGCGCCAGCCGCCGGCAAGAAGACGCGCGGCCGCAAGCCGTTCTCCAAGCAACTCGCGCGAACCATGCGCCAGTAAGAATTTGCGCCATTACTGATCGCCCGGCTTGAACGCCAGCTAGAGTAGAGCCTTGCCTGAGGCCTTTATCTGCGACTTCGCGCGCACGCCGATCGGCCGTTACGGCGGCGCGCTGCGCGATGTCCGCGCCGACGACCTGGCCGCACACCCGTTGCGCGTCCTGCGCGGCCGCAATCCGGGCGTCGACTGGGATGCGGTGGACGACGTCATCCTCGGCTGTGCCAACCAGGCCGGCGAGGACAACCGCAACGTGGCGCGCATGGCCCTGCTGCTCGCGGGGCTGCCTGCCAGCGTCCCCGGTGCCACGCTGAACAGGCTGTGCGGCTCCGGGCTCGACGCGGTCGGCACGGCGGCGCGCGCCATCCGCGCGGGCGACGCCGCACTGATGCTGGCCGGCGGCGTGGAGAGCATGACGCGCGCGCCGTTCGTCATGGCGAAAGCGACGGAAGCCTTTTCCCGCGAGGCTTCGGTGCACGACACCACGATCGGCTGGCGCTTCGTCAATCGCCTGATGCAGTCACAATACGGCACCGACTCCATGCCGGAAACCGCGGAGAACGTGGCGACCGAATACGGCGTCGCCCGCGCCGACCAGGATGCGTTTGCCTACCGCAGCCAGATGCGTGCCAAGGCGGCCCAGGAGAGCGGGTTCTTCGCGCGTGAGATAGTACCGGCGACCATACCGGGCCGCCGCGGCGACATTGTGGTGGACATCGACGAACACCCGCGCGGCGACACTACCCTGGAAGCTCTCGCCAGGCTGCGTACACCCTTCCGTGAGCCCGGCACCGTGACCGCCGGCAACGCATCGGGTGTGAACGATGGTGCCGCGGCCTTGATCATCGCGTCCGAGGCCGCCGCCTCGCGCGCCGGTCTGACACCCCGCGCGCGTGTCGTCTCGATGGCGACGGCGGGTGTTCCCCCGCGCATCATGGGCATGGGGCCGCTGCCCGCCACGGAGAAGCTGCTGGCGAAGAACGGGCTTTCCATCGGCGACATCGAAATCATCGAATTGAACGAAGCCTTTGCGGCACAGGGCCTGGCCGTCATGCGCGGCCTCGGGCTGCCGGACGACGCGGCGCATGTGAACCCGAATGGCGGCGCGATCGCGCTCGGCCATCCGCTCGGCATGTCCGGCGCGCGGCTTGCCATGACAGCGGTGAACGCACTCGAGACACTCGGTCTGCGCCGCGCCGTGGTCACAATGTGCATCGGCGTCGGGCAAGGCATCGCGGTCCTTCTCGAGCGTCGTTGAGCGGACGGGCCGGGAGCGGATCGATGTCGTCCGGCAGGTTGCCGGGAGTGGCTGTCGGTGCCATCAGAGCGTCCCTGTGCATCACGGACGAGGCCCATGACAGGAACTATCGATACGCGGCTCCTCGAACTCGGCGTAGCGCTGCCGCCCGCACAACCGCCCGTGGCGACCTACGTGCCGTACGTCATCACGGGCAACCTCGTGGTTGTATCAGGCCAGTTGCCAATGCGCGACGGCAAGCTCGGCTGGTCCGGCAAGCTTGGCGGAACCGTATCGGCGCATGACGGAATAGCGGCTGCCCGGCAGTGCCTGCTGAACGTGCTGGCCCATCTTCGCACCGCCTGCGAGGGCGATCTGGACCGGGTGGCGCGCGTGGTGCGGCTTGGTGGGTTCATCGCCTGCACGCCGGATTTCACCCAGCACCCCGCCATCATGAACGGCGCTTCCGACCTCGCCGTGGACATATTCGGCGAGGCCGGCCGCCATGCGCGCGCGACCGTCGGCGTGCCGTCGCTGCCGCACGATGCGGCGGTGGAAATCGAAGGCATGTTCGAGATCGACTGAGGATAGTGCATGATCCGTCTCTGTATGGCCGGCGCAGTTCGTGTCGTCGCCGCCCTGTTGCTCGCTGGCACCGCATGCGCGCAGCCGGCGCCACCGAATGGCCAGGCTGCCCCTAAAACCCAGGCGGCAAAGTCGGCCCCTGGCGCTTCGACCAACATGCCCTCCCCTGCGCCCACCAGCGAACTGGCGCAGAACTTCACGCCGCATGTCGATAGTTTCGACTATGTGAGGCGCGTCGCCATGATCCCGATGCGCGACGGGGTGCGTCTCCACACCGTCATTCTCATGCCGAAGAATGCGCACCGGGCGCCGATCCTGCTGACCCGCACGCCGTACGGCGCCGAGCAGCGCTTCGGCAAACAACCGAGTGCGCACCTCGCGGCAATCATGGACAGCAACGATGTCACCGACGAGATGATGCTGTCCGGCGGTTATATCCGCGTCATCCAGGACGTGCGCGGCAAGCACGATTCAGAAGGCGACTACGACATGACGCGGCCGCTCAAGGGGCCGCTCAACGCCACCGAAGTCGATCATTCGACCGACACCTACGACACGATCGACTGGCTGGTGAAGAACACCCCTGAATCCAACGGCAAGGTCGGCATTCTCGGTATTTCGTACGACGGATTCACGTCGCTGATGGCGCTGTTCCATCCGCATCCCGCGCTCAAGGCCGCGGTGCCGATCAACGCCATGGTGGATGGCTGGATGGGCGATGACTGGTTCCATCACGGTGCCTTCCGGCAGGACAGCCTGGTCTACGTGCACGACCAGGAAGCCACGCGCGGCAGCAGCGAGACCTGGTGGTCCGACCACTACGACGATTACGACACCTGGATGGCGGCGGGCTCGGCCGGCGAAATGGCGCGGCGCCACGGGCTGGAGCAGACCGGGTTTGCGCTGAAGCTGATGGCGCATCCCGCCTACGACGCGTTCTGGCAGAACCAGGCGATCGACAAGCTGCTGGCGAAAGAACCGCTCTCGGTGCCCGTCATGCTGGTGCACAGCCTGTGGGACCAGGAGGATATTTATGGCAATCTTGCAGTGTACAAGGCGATCAAGCCGAGGGACACCGATAACGACAAGGTCTATCTGGTGCTCGGCCCCTGGTACCACCACCAGGAACGGCTCGACGGGAGCAATCTCGGCGCGATCCAGTTCGGCAGCGACACCGCGGCGCACTTCCGCCTCGATCTGCTGCGCCCGTTCTTCGACCATTTCCTCAAGGATGACGCACCACCGTTGCATATAGCGCCTGTTTCGGCGTTCGAGACCGGCACGAACCATTGGGAAAACCTGAAATCCTGGCCGCAGGGTTGCGAAGCGGACTGCCCGGTGGCGCGGCAGAAGCTCTATTTGCAAACCGGCCTGAAACTCGGCTTCACACCGCCGGCGGCGGCAACGCCGGGCCTGGATTCCTACGTGTCGGATCCCGCTAGGCCGGTACCGTTCCTGCCGCGCCCGATCCATATCGAAGGCGACGGCGCCAGCACGTGGCAGACCTGGCTGGTCAGCGACCAGCGCGAGGCCTCCGGGCGTACCGACGTGCTAACCTATACTTCCGAAGTGCTGACCCAGCCAATGAAGATCGCGGGCGACCCGATCGTCAACCTGCTGGCGTCGACGACAGGCACCGACGGCGACTTTGTCGTCAAGCTGATCGACGTCTATCCCGACGAGATGGGCCGCGAGCCGGCGCTGGGCGGCTATCAGCTGATGGTGGCCGGCGACATCATGCGAGGGCGCTACAGGAACGATCCGGCCAAGCCCGAGGCGATGCCGTCGGACCAGAAGCAGACCATCCGCTTTCCGCTGCCGGCTGCCAACCACGTTTTCCTGCCCGGCCATCGCCTGATGGTGCAGGTGCAGTCCAGCTGGTTTCCGCTCTACGACCGCAATCCGCAGAGTTTCGTGAAGAACATCTTCTTTGCCAAACCCGGCGATTACCGGCGGGCAACGATCAAGGTGTTCGATGCAGGACCCAACGCGAGTTTCATCGACCTTCCAGTGGCGGCGCCCAATGTCACGAAATAGCTTGATCGCCCGCGGCGCATTGCTGGCGGCCTTTATAGGTGTAGCCGTGCCGGCCTCCGCACAGGCGCCCAAGCTGGAGAGCGAGATGCCGGGGCATTTCCAGGCGCGCGAAAGCAGCTTCGACTATGTGCGGCGCGAGGTGATGATCCCGATGCGCGACGGCGTGCACCTTCACACCGTCATCCTGTTGCCGAAGGGCGCCGCACACGCGCCGATGCTGCTGACGCGCACGCCGTACAATGCCGACGAACTGACCACTTACAACCATAGCGGCCATTTGATCGCGTCGCTCGACGGCTATGACAACGCGCCGGATATCGACACCGAGGCGGGCTATATCCGCGTCGTGCAGGATGTGCGCGGCAAGTATAATTCCGAAGGCGACTACGTGATGAACCGGCCGCTGGAGGGCCCGCTCAACGCGTCCGGAGTGGACCATGCGACGGACACTTACGACACCATCGAATGGCTCGTGCACAACGTGCCGGAGAGCAACGGTCGTGTTGGCACCATAGGAATTTCCTACGACGGCTTCACCACGCTGATGAGCCTGGTGCATCCGCATCCGGCGCTGAAGGTGGCGGTGCCGATGAATCCGATGGTGGATGGCTGGCGCGGGGATGACTGGTTCCATAACGGCGCGTTCCGCCAGCTCGGCAGCCTGAACTACATCTACGAACAGGAAGCCACGCGCAAGAACGATGCGAAATGGTGGACCGACCATTACGACGACTACGACGCGTTCATGGAACTCGGCTCGGCCGACGCGATGGCGCAGACCCATGACGAGAACCAGGTCGGGTTTTACCGCAAGCTCGTCGAGCATCCGACCTACGACAAATTCTGGCAGGACCAGGCGGTCGACAAACTGCTCGCGCGCGAACCACTCACCGTGCCGACGATGCTGGTGCACAGCCTGTGGGACCAGGAAGACATTTACGGCGCGCCGGCGGTTTACGCGGCACTCTTTGCGCATGAGCAAAACCGCAAGAACCTGCATCTCGTCATGGGCCCCTGGCATCACGGCCAGGGCATCGGGGACGGCAACCAGCTCGGCGCCATTCCGTTCGGCAGCGATACGAGCCTGTATTTCCGGCAGCACATCCTGCGTCCGTTCCTCGACCGCTATCTGAAGGACGATGCCGCGAACGGTGACACGCCGCCGGTGACCGCGTTCGAGACCGGCACGAACCGCTGGACAACCTTGCCAAGCTGGCCGGCGGGTTGCGCATCGGGCTGCACCGTGACGCCTTCGCCGCTGTATCTGCAGCAGGGCGCGAAACTCGGCTTCGAAAAGCCCACGAGTGGGGCGGCGGACGCCACATATGTGTCCGACCCCGCGCACCCCGTGCCGTTCATCCAGCGGCCCATTCACCTGCTGGCGGACGGCGAAGGCGATCTGTGGCGCAACTGGCTGGCGAGCGACCAGCGCGAGGCCTCCACGCGGCCCGACGTGCTGACCTACACCACCGACAGGCTGACCGCGCCGGTCAAGATCAGCGGTGCGCCGGTGGCTGATTTCATCGCATCGACCACCGGCACGGATGCCGATTTCGTGGTCAAGCTGATCGACGTCTATCCCGACGAAGTGCCGTTCCGCCCTGCCCTCGGCGGCTACCAGCTGATGATTTCGGGCGACATCCTGCGCGGCCGTTATCGCGAGAGCCGGGAGGCGCCGAGCGCTGTTCCCGCGAACCAGCCGCAACACTACCGGTTTGCCCTGCCGAACGCGAACCACGTGTTCCTGCCGGGTCACCGCATCATGGTGCAGATCCAGTCGAGCTGGTTTCCGTTGTACGACCGTAATCCGCAGAGCTACGTTGAGAACATCTTCCTGGCGCGTCCGGCCGATTACGTGCGCGCCACCATCGGCGTGCAGCAGGCCGGCCAGAGCTTCGTGGAGCTTCCTGTGGTGAAGACGAACTAGGAGCGGTCTTTCATCCCGAACAGCAGCCGCCATATCGGCCAAATGCCAGACGGTTCTTCAGGCTTGTCGCTGACGCTGCACGGCTCGGTCCACGAGATCCCCGAGCGCGAATGGGATTTTTGCGCGGGTACGCAGAACCCGTTCGTCAGCCACGCTTTCCTGGCTGCCGTGGAAGACAGCGGATCCGCCGGTCCTCGCACCGGCTGGCTGCCGCGACACGCCGCCTTGCGCAATGGTGCCGGCCTACTGGTGGCAGCCGCGCCGATGTACGCGAAGGGCCACAGCTACGGCGAATACGTGTTCGACCATGGCTGGGCGCGCGCGTTCGAACAGGCCGGTGGCGACTATTATCCGAAGCTGCAGGTGGCCGTGCCGTTCAGCCCGGTGCCGGGACCGCGCCTGCTGATGCGGCCAGGCTCGGACATCGACATGGCGACATTCGGCGCCGCGCTGGCGCAGGCGTGCCGCGACATGAAACTGAGTTCGGTGCATTGCACGTTCTGCACGCAGCCGGAGCAGGAAGCGCTCGGCGAAAGCGGCTGGCTCAAGCGCGTCGGGGTGCAATTCCACTGGTATAACCAGGGCTTTGCAGATTTCGACGGATTTCTCGAGGCGCTCAGTTCACGCAAGCGCAAATCGATCCGGCGCGAGCGGCGCGATGCGAATGCGGCGGGGCTCCAATTCCTGACGCTGCAAGGTGCGGCCATCGAGAAGCGGCATTGGGACGCGTTCTTCGGCTTCTACGAATCCACCGTCGATCGCAAATGGGGCAGCGCCTACCTCAAGAAACCGTTTTTCCCAATGCTGTCCGAGCGGCTTGGCGATCGCGTCGTGCTGATGATGGCGGAGCATGACGGCAAGCTCGTGGCGGGCGCGCTGAACCTGCTCGGCGAGGACACGCTGTACGGCCGCAACTGGGGTTGCATTGGCGAGTGGCCGTTCCTGCATTTCGAATTGTGCTATTACCGTGCGATAGAATTCGCCATCGAGCACAAGCTGGCGCGCGTCGAGGCCGGCGCGCAAGGCGAACACAAGATCCAGCGTGGCTACGTGCCGTCCGAAACCTACTCAGCGCACTGGATCGCCCACACCGGCCTACGCCGCGCCGTCTCCGACCACCTGAAACAAGAACGCGAAGCCATGCGCGCCGAAATAGAAGCCCTCAAAGAATTCTCTCCCTTCAAACAGGAAGCGTAATCTCCTTAGGGCCCAACAGCAGTGAATTCGCTCTGACGAGTCGCCTGGCGTGGCTCCCGAGAACCGGAGCGCAGTGGAACGCAGGGTCCATGAGCACCGGAAGCGCAGAGAGCCGCGCCAGGAGGCCGTCAGAGTAGAATTTTATCGGGCCCAGTGGCCTCCGGTCCATACCCAGCGGCCATACGGCCCTGTGTGCCAGTGGCCGGGCACCCAACGGGAATAGCCGACGCGGCGTACCTCCCAGTGGCGTCCGACCCAAACGTAGCGGCCGCCGGCCCATCGCCAGTAGCCAGGAACCAGCACGTAGCCAGCGCCTGGTGCGGGCGGCGGTGGGCCGGCCTCGAACTGTTCGGCCGGCGGCGGACCGGGCGGGTATTCCTGAGCAAGAGCCGCGGTGGAGAACAGAGCCGTTCCCGCGAGCAGCGCCGCCATCATGGTCTTCATGGTTAATCCTTTCCGTTGAGCGGATCCCGGGTCTGGGGTCTTCCTCATGACGAGAAGATAGGCGCCGGCGAGCAACTTAGTTGCGACCTGCGGATGAAAACCCGCACAGCTTCGCTCACATTCCGCAACAGTGCCCGGTGCCGAAACACTGTCCTAGATGTCGGCGTAGCAGTGCGTTTCCGCCGCCCCGCCGCCATGGGTGACGGCGCCGAGATGGGCCGGCCCCACCAGCTGGGCATATTTCCAGATCGCACCGGCCTGGTAGTCGGTCGTGCGCGGCTTCCACGCGGCGCGCCGCTCCGTCCACTCCGCGGCGCTCAGATGCGCGTCGATGGTGCCGGCAACGGCGTCGATGGTGATGCGGTCGCCATTGCGCAGCAGGCCGATCGGGCCGCCGAGGGCCGCTTCCGGCCCGACATGGCCGATGCAGAAACCGCGGGTGCCGCCGGAAAAGCGGCCATCGGTGATGAGCGCGACGAGGTGGCCCATGCCCTGGCCGTAGATGGCGGCCGTGGTGCTGAGCATTTCGCGCATGCCGGGGCCGCCGCGCGGGCCTTCGTAGCGGATGACGATGACGTCGCCGGCCTTGTAGGCGCGCGCCTGCACGGCGGCGAAGGCTTCCTCCTCGCTGTCGAAGCACAAGGCGGTGCCTTCGAAGCGCTGATGCTCGAGGCCTGCGACCTTCACGATGGCGCCGTCCGGAGCGAGGTTGCCGCGCAGGCCGACCACGCCGCCGGTCGGCGTGATGGCGCGCGACACCGGGTAGATCACGTCCTGGTCCTCGGGGAACACCACGTCGGCGAGGTTCTCCGCCAGCGTGCGGCCGCTCACCGTGATGCAGTCGCCGTGCAGCAGGCCGGCATCCATCAGCGACTTCAGGATGACGGGGATGCCGCCGACGCGGTGCACGTCCAGCGCCACGTATTTTCCGGCAGGCTTGAGGTCGGCGATGTACGGGGTCGTCTTGAAGATCTCGGCGACGTCGAAG
>CAZZVF010000093.1:0-9707 GCA_964657355.1 uncultured Buchnera sp. | reverse complement strand
CAGGCGCTGCAAGCCAGCTGTGATCATGGTTTCGGCCGCCTCGTCGGCCTCTGTCACCAGGTCCAGCTTGCCGTCCTTCGCGCGCACGTCGCCGGCGCCGAGCCTACGGAAGCGCGGCATGATTTCGGCACGCGCGGCAGCTGTCAGCAGGCCAAGCAGCTGCAGGGCATCGGCGGTTGAAACCTGCTTCAGCTGTCGCCGCCCGGATCAGTCTCGCGCGCCCTGCCGGAACTACTCTCGAAGCGCGCCTTGTCGGCGGGAAGCAGCCTTACCGTGACATGCGCCGCGTCCTCGTCGTCGCGCCGGCCGGTCACTTCGCCATGCTGATAAAGCCATGCAAGGCGCGCCCCGTCGGCGTGGAAGATGGCGTATTCCGCCTGTTCCATGCCGGCGGCGATCCGTGCGTCGAGAGCCGCTTCAAGCCGGTCGAGCCCTTCGCCGGTGATGGCGGAGACCGCGACGGTGCCCGGCTTATCCGGCAGCGCGATGGCACCGCCGAGCAGGTCGGCCTTGTTCAGCACCTCGATGGTCAGGCCGGCGAAATCCTGGTCGAGCGAGCCCTCCCGCGCCATGCCCTCGAGCACGGCGAGCACGTCCGCGCGCTGCGCCGCACTGTCCGGATGCGCCGCGTCGCGCACGTGCAGGATGACGTCCGCTTCGGCCACTTCTTCCAGGGTCGCGCGGAAGGCCGCCACCAACTGCGTCGGCAGTTCGCTGATGAAGCCCACCGTGTCTGACAGGATGACGCGCCGCCCGGACGGCAGGCGCAGCCCGCGCATGGTCGGGTCGAGTGTCGCGAACAACTGGTCCTGCGCGTGCACCTCGGCGCCGGTCAGCGCATTGAACAGCGTCGACTTGCCGGCATTGGTGTAGCCGACCAGGGCGACCACCGGAAACGGTACGCGGCGGCGCGCGCTGCGGTGCAGTCCGCGGGTTCGGCGCACCTGCTCCAGTTCGCGCTTGAGCCGGACGATGCGGTCGGTGATGAGCCGGCGATCCGCCTCGATCTGCGTCTCGCCCGGACCGCCCAGGAAGCCGAAACCGCCGCGCTGCCGTTCGAGATGGGTCCACGACCGCACCAGGCGGCTGCGCTGGTAGTCGAGATGCGCCAGTTCGACCTGCAGCGCGCCTTCCCGGGTGACGGCGCGTTCCCCGAAGATGTCGAGGATGAGGCCGGTGCGGTCGATCACCTTCACACCCCAGGCGCGCTCCAGATTGCGCTGCTGCACCGGGCTGAGCGACGTGTCGACAATGGCGACGGCGACCTCGCCGGCCTCGAGCTGTTCCTTTTCGGACGCGATCTGCCCTTCGCCGAGCAATGTCGACGGGCGGCGCTGGCGGAGCGGCAGGATCCGTTCATGGACCACGACGAGCCCGATCGAGGCGGCCAGCCCGACCGCTTCGGCAAGCCGCGCCTCGGCTGCACGGCCGGGGTCGATCGCCGATCCTTCAGGACCGTGAGCGACCCCGCGCGGCCGTTCCCACGGCAGGATCACGGCGGCACGTGTTGGGCGCGGCCGCGCATCGTGACCCTGCTCCCGGACGGTTTCCCAACTCGGCTCACGAGCCACGTCCCGCGCCGCATCGCGATCGGCGGTGTCCTCGCCGGGTTCGGTCTCAGGCGTCGTTTTCGCCACCCGCAGCCCCGGCAGCGCCCTGTGCCGGGTCGAACAGCTGGATCGGCGCGCCCGGCATCACGGTGCTGATCGCGTGCTTGTAAACCAGCTGGGTATGCCCATCCCGGCGCAACAGCACGGAGAAATTATCGAACCAGGTGATGATACCCTGCAGCTTGACGCCGTTGATCAGGAAAACCGTCACCGGCGTCTTGGCCTTGCGCACATGGTTCAGGAAAACATCCTGAACGTTCTGTGATTTCTCGTTGGCCACCACTCAATCCTTCGTTGTTGTGCGGCCCTCGTTTGCGGCGGGCCGTATCGGCGGTTCTGCAAGCCCCATGCCGGGTCGCCCCTACCGGCTTGCCCCCCCGGCTCGTCCTGTGCAGGGCGTGGCTGCGACCATGGCACCCTTGCGGGCACGCTTCGAACCGTCGCCTGCATCTTACTCCTACATTCCTGCGAAACAACCGCGCTCGCGTCGGCACGGCCTCTAATGGACATGGCCATAGGTGCTATTGGCGCCCGCCCGGACATGACGGGTGAACAGCCCGAACAGCCGCGACGCGACCGGACCACTGACGCCATCGCCGACCGGACTGCCATCGAGCGTCAGCACCGGCTTCACGAAGGTCGTAGCCGCCGTCAGGAAGATTTCACGCGCTGCACGCATGTCATCGAGCGAGAATGCACTCTCTTCGAACGCGATATTCTCGTCGGCCAGCAGCCCCTTGAGCGCCGCGCGCGTGCAGCCGGGCAGAATCGCATGGTCCAGCGGCCGCGTTCGCAGAACGCCCTGGGCGTCGACGATCCACACCGATGTCGAGGCGCCTTCCGTCACCATTCCACTGCGGTCGTACAGAATTGCCTCGAGCGCGCCCTGTTCCCGCGCTGCCTGCCGGGCAAGCACGTTGGGCAGCAGGGAGACCGATTTGATGTCGCAACGGGCCCAGCGCTCGTCGGGCAAGGTGATGGCGGCCGCCGTCCAGCCGTCGAGCGATACAGGCAGTGGCGGTGCACGGCGCAGCGTCACGACAAGCGATGGGCGGGTGCCTGCCGCCGGGAACGCATGCTCGCGCCGGGCGGTGCCGCGCGTCACCTGTATATAAAGCAGGCCCGAGCGCCGCCTGCCCCGCCGGATCATTTCACCGAGCACGGCGAGTAGGGCGGCACGGCCGAGCGGCGCCGGGATGCGCAACTCGCGCAGGCTGCGGTCGAGCCGGGAGAGATGCAGGTCGGCGTCGATCAGCCGGCCGTCATGCACATAGACGACCTCGTAGACACCATCGGCGAACTGGTAGCCGCGATCCTCCACATGCACCGACGCGGCTGCGTGCGGCAGATAGCGTCCGTTGACGTAGGCGACGCGGCTCATCTGGTGACTCGGCTCATGGGCAAGGCTCCGGGCGGGAGGCCCCTATCTGCCCGTCCCGGCCCGAGGTTCCAACCCGTGACGCCGTGACCCTGTCAGGCGAGAGCCGCCGCGAACCGTTCGAGCGCCCAGTCCACTTCGTCTGCGGTGATGACCAGCGGCGGCGCGATGCGGATGGTGTGGTCGTGCGTCTCCTTGCACAGGATGCCGCGCAGCTGCAGGTCCTTGCAGACCGGCGCGGCGCCGCCGGCGTCGGCATGCAGCTCGACCGCGATCATCAGGCCACGCCCGCGCGCCTCGCGCACCCGGTCCGAGCGGATCGCGCGCAATCCCGCCAGCATGCGGTCGCCCATCGCCGCCGCGTTCTCGACCATGCCTTCTTCGCGCAATACCCTGAGTGCGGCACGCGCGACGGCGCAGGCCAGCGGGTTGCCGCCGAAGGTGCTGCCGTGCTCGCCCGGCTTCAGCACGCCCATGACCTCGGCGTTCGAGAGCACGGCGGAGACCGGATAGAAGCCGCCGGACAGCGCCTTGCCGACCAGGGTCAGGTCGGCCTCGACGCCCTCGTGTTCTTCGGCGAGCAGGCGACCAGTGCGGCCGAGGCCGGTCTGAATTTCGTCCAGCACCATGATGACGCGGTTCTCGCTGCATAGCCGCCGCACCGCGCGAAGGTAGCCGTCGGGCGGGATGATGACGCCGGCCTCGCCCTGGATCGGCTCGACCAGCACCGCCACGGTGTTGGGCGTGATGGCGGCCTCGAGCGCTGCCGCGTCGCCGTAAGGCACCACCACGAAGCCGGGTGCGAACGGGCCGAATTCGCGGCGCGACACCGGGTCGGTCGAGAAGCTGACGATGGCCAGCGTGCGGCCATGGAAATTGTCGCCGCAGACGATGATCTCGGCCTGGTCGGCCGGCACGTTCTTGACCTGGTAGCCCCATTTGCGGGCGAGCTTGAGCGCCGACTCGACGGCCTCCGCGCCGGAATTCATCGGCAACACGGCACGCGTGTTGGTCGCGGCACAGATCTCCTCGTAGAACAGCCCGAGCTGGTCGTTGCGGAAGGCGCGCGAGGTGAGCGTCAGCTTGCCGGCCTGTTCGACCATCGCCTCGAGGATCTTCGGGTGGCAGTGGCCCTGGTTGACCGCCGAATAGGCCGACAGGCAGTCGAGATAGCGCCGGCCTTCGACGTCCCACACCCACACGCCACGGCCGCGGCTCAGCACGACGTCGAGAGGCTTGTAGTTGCTGGCGCCGTAGAGCGCCTCGAGCGCCAGGAAGTCGCCGGTGGTGCGCTGTGTTTTCAGCGTGGAACCTCGATTTGTGCCGATCATGCCGTCCATCGGGCGCATCCAGACCTATGAAACATCGTCAGCATCATGGCGGCGGCAGATGCCAGCCGGAAGCGACCAAGATGTTTCATTGTGGCAGTCAAACTGGCGTTTTGCCACGCTTGGCTGGCATTATGGAAGTCCGCGCGGCGTGGAGGGTTCATGGATGCGATCGACCGGCGACTGATCGGACTGTTGCGGGAGAATGCACGCCAGCCGGTATCCTCCCTCGCAGCCAGTCTCGGCGTGTCGCGCGCGACGGTGCAGAACCGCATCGCCCGCCTGGTCGGCGACGGCACCATCCTCGGGTTCACGCTGCGGCTGCCCCAGGAGGAGGACGGCTTCGTGCGCGCGGTCATGATGGTGGAAGTCCGCGGCGACCGCTCCGCCCCGGTGCTGAAGGCGTTGCGCGGCCTGGCGGAAGTGGCGGCGATCCACACCACAAACGGGCGTTGGGACCTCGTCGTCGACTTGCGCGCGGACACGCTGGAACGCTTCGATGCCGTGCTGCGGAGGATCAGGACGATCGACGGGGTGCAGAATTCCGAGACCAGCCTGCTGCTGTCCGGCGGCGCCGCCTGACATCAAAGTCCGCACCTCTGCCATCACCACCTTGTGCAGTTTTGCATTGCAGCAAATGCACTGGAAACGTCCCGACCGTAAGCTACGTTACTAGTCAGCTGCCAAAGCCATAGGGTCGCGGCACACTGCACCTGCGACCGGAATCCCGATGGGCATCGTCAAATTCGCGCTGAAATACCCGCACACCTTCTACGTGCTGGCCATCCTGATGCTCTTCCTCGGCGGCAGTTCGCTGCTGGTGACACCGAAGGACATCTTTCCCAACATCAACATCCCCGTGGTGTCGATCATCTGGCAGTACACCGGCCTCACGCCCGAGGAGATGGAGCAGCGGGTCACCACCTATAGCGAATACTCGATCAGCTCGTCGGTGAACGACATCAAGAACATCGAGAGCCAGACGCTGTCGGGCATCTCGGTCGAGCGCATCTTCTTCCAGCCGAACGTGAACGTGGACCTGGCGATCGCGCAGATCGTGTCCGCGTCCAACTCCATCCGCGCGCTGATGCCGACCGGCATCCAGCCGCCGGTCATCGTGCAGTACAACGCCTCGTCGGTGCCGGTGATCCAGCTATCGCTCAGCTCGGACAAGCTGAACGAGCAGCAGCTCTACGACTACGGCATCTACCAGGTCCGCCAGCAGCTGGCGCCGATCCAGGGCATCACCCTGCCGACACCGTATGGCGGCAAATACCGCCAGATCATGGTGGACCTCGACCCGGATGCGTTGCGGGCGCAGGGCCTGACGCCGTTCGACGTGGTCACCGCGGTGAATGCGCAGAGCCTGACGTTGCCATCGGGCGACGCGAAGATGGGCGACAAGCAGTTCATCGTGCGGGTCAACGCCTCGGCGCAATCGATCAAGGCGCTGAACGACGTGCCGATCAAGCAGGTCGGCGGCACCACGGTGTACCTGCATGACGTGGCGCATGTGCGCGACGGCTGGGCCGTACAGCAGAACGTGGTGCGCACCGACGGGCAGAAATCCGTGCTGCTCACCATCATCAAGAACGGCGATGCGTCGACGCTCGACGTGGTGAACCGCGTGAAGGCCGCCCTGCCGCAGATCCAGAAAGCCGCACCGCCGGGCATGAAGATCGCGCTGCTGTTCGACCAGTCGGTCTTCGTGCAGAGCGCCATCGACTCGGTGCTGCGCGAAGGCGCCATCGCGGCCGGCCTCACCGCGCTGATGATCCTGATCTTTCTCGGCTCGTGGCGCTCCACCATCGTGGTGATGATCTCCATCCCGCTGTCGATCCTGACCTCGGTGGCCGTGCTGTCGGCGCTCGGCGAGACGATCAACACCATGACGCTGGGCGGCCTCGCCCTCGCGGTCGGCATCCTGGTCGACGACTCGACGGTGACCATCGAGAACACCCACAGGTTGCTGGAAGAAGGCGGCGATTTCGACGAGGCGGTGCTTGAGGGTGCGGCCGGCATCGCGGTGCCGACGCTGATTTCCACGCTGGCCATCTGCGTCGTGTTCGTCAGCGTGTTCTTCCTGCAGGGCGCTGCGAAATACCTGTTCACGCCACTGGCCGAAGCGGTGGTGTTCGCCATGATCGCGTCCTACGGCATTTCTCGTACGCTCACTCCGATCGTGATCCGCATTCTCCTGCGCAAAGAATATGCGAACCATAACGATCACGAGGCGCCGAAAGACTGGTTCGGGCGCTTCCATGCCGGCTTCAACCGGCGTTTCGACCAGTTCCGCAACTTCTACGGCTGGCTGCTGTCCGGCATCCTGGCGCGCCGCATCCTGACGCCTGCCGTGGGCGCGGGCGTCGTGGCGCTCGCAGGCGTGCTCAGCATGTTCGTCGGCACAGACTTCTTCCCGAGCGTGGATGCGGGCCTGATCCAGCTGCATGTGCGCGCCCCTGCCCGCACCCGCATCGAGCGGACGCAGCAGATCTTCGGCAGCATAGAGGACCGGATCCGCGACGCCATTCCGGCCGGCGAGCTTAGCCTTGTGCTGGACAATATCGGGCTGCCGCAGCGCACGTACAACCTGGCCTTCACCGATGGCACCACGATCGGGGTGAATGACGGCACCATCCAGATCCAGCTTAAGGAAGGCCACAAGCCGACTGCGACCTATATGCGGATGTTGCGCGACACGCTGCCGGCGCAGTTTCCGGAGGTGCAGTTCTACTTCCAGCCGGCCGACCTGGTGACGCAGATCCTCAATTTCGGCGTGCCCTCGCAAATCGACGTGCAGGTGCAGGGCCGCGACAGGACGGACAACCAGAAGATCGCCGCCCGCATCAGCAAGCGTATCAGCGAGGTTCCCGGCATCGTGGACTCGCATGTGCAGCAGGAGCTGAACGCGCCCGAGATGTACTACACGATCGATCGGACGCGGGCGCAGGAACTCGGCCTCACGGTCAACCAGGTCGCCCAGAACATCAACATCAGCCTGAGTTCGTCCGAGCAGGTGTCGCCGAATTTCTGGACCGACCCGAAGAACGGCATTCCCTATTACATGGCGGTGCAGACGCCCGAATACCGGCTGCACGACAAGAACGATATCGACAACATCCCGATCGCCAGCACGACGAGCACCAGCACCGGTGCGCAGCAGCAGATCCCCGATCTGCTCGGCAACGTCGCCAGCAGCGAGCGCAAGGAAGTCGAGTCGAACTACAACCAGACGAACATCCAGCCCGTCTACGATGTCTATGCGAGCGTGCAGAGCCGCGACCTCGGCAGTGCGGCAGCCGCGATCAACAAGATCGTGGCCGACGAGCGCAAGCATCTTGGCGTTTCCGACAAGATCAATGTGCGCGGCCAGATCGCGAGCATGAACGACGCGTTCGCCAACCTCACGATCGGGCTGCTGTTTGCCGCGGTGTTCGTCTATCTGCTCATGGTGGTGAACTACCAGAGCTTCATCGACCCGTTGGCCGTCATCCTGGCCTTGCCCGGTGCCGGTTCGGGCATCCTGCTCATGCTGTTCGTGACGGGGACGACGCTGTCGGTGCCGTCGCTGATGGGCGCCATCATGTCGGTCGGCGTCGCCTCGGCGAACTCCATCCTGCTGGTGACATTCGCCCGCGAGCAAAGGCAGGAAGGCATGAACGCCTTCGAAGCCGCCTTGTCCGCCGGCACGACACGGTTGCGGCCGGTGCTGATGACGGCGGCGGCGATGATCGTGGGCATGATTCCCATGGCCATCGGCGGCGCGGGCGAAGAGCAGAATGCGGTGCTGGCACGCGCCGTCATCGGCGGCGTTCTGGTCGGCACGCTGACGACTCTGCTGTTCGTGCCTTATCTCTACTCGGTTTTCGGCGCCTATGAGCGCGTGCCTGAACATGAGCGGAAGGGCGGCAGCAGCAAACGCGAACCCGCCCATGGTCCGCGCCTGCAAGGATCTCCTTCATGAACCAGATTTCAGCACCTCCTTCTCCCATCGCCAACGAACAGCGAAGCAAGGTTGGTGAGGACCACAAGGAAGCGGCGGCGCCCGGCACCGACGATCCGAAGCTTGCCCAGGGCCGCCGGCGCGCGGCGAAGCGCGTCGGAGTGGGAGCGGTCCTCGTCGTCGCGGCCATGGTCGCGTGGGGCACGTGGACGCATCTGGCGGAGGACGCGGCTGCCGAAGATGCCTTGAAAGCACGGCAGGATGCGGTTCCCATCGTTCGGGCACAGGCGGCGAAATCCGAGAACGGCCCGCGCATCATCGATCTCGCGGGCACGATGCAACCGTTCGACGCGACCACGCTCTATGCCCGCGCCACCGGCTTCATTGCGAAGCGCTTCGTCGACATCGGCAGCCAGGTGAAGATGGGCGACACGCTGGCACTGATCGCCGCACCCGATCTCGACCAGCAACTGGCGCAGGCGCGGGCGCAATTGGCCCAGATGCAGGCTGCTCTGGTGCAGGCGCAGGCCGGGCGTTCGCTCGCCAATGTCACCAACAAGCGCACCTCGCAACTCGTCGTCGAAGGTTGGAGCAGCCGCCAGCAGGGCGACACCGATCGTTCGAACTTCCAGTCCCAGACAGCAGGCGTTCGCGTCGCCGAGGCCAATATCCTGGCACAGCAGGCGCAGGTGAACCGGCTCGTGGAACTGACCTCGTTCGAGAAGGTGACGGCGCCGTTCGACGGCGTGATCACCGGCCGCCAGATCGATGCCGGTGCGCTGGTGACCGCCGACCAGTCGAGCGGGACCTCGCTGTTCTCCATTGCCAGGACCAACATGCTGCGCGTGCAGGTCTATGTGCCGCAGGAGGATTTCTTCAACCTGCAGGACGGGCAGGATGCGACGGTGACGGTGCCGCAGCTGCCGGGCCGCGTGTTCCACGGCAAGGTCGCGCGCAATGCCGGTGCACTGGCCACCAACACGCGCACGCTGCTCGCGGAAGTCGATGTCGACAACAGCGACAAATCCTTGTCGGCCGGCCTCTACGGCATCGTCCACCTGGAGCAGAAGCGCGACAAGCCCGTGGTGTTCGTGCCGTCCGAGGCCATCATCTTCAACAAGGACGGCCTCTCCGCCGCCATCGTCGAAGACGGCACAGCCAAGATCCGCCACCTCACCGTCCAGGCCGACGACGGCGCCCAGGTAGAAGTCCGCGACGGCATCAACCCCAACGACCAGATCATCCTAAACCCCCCGGTAAACCTAACCGACGGCATGAAGGTCAAAACAAAGTCGTAGCCGCAACCGCCAACAAACAAAAAAGCTCGTCCAAGAGACGGGCCTTTTTCTTATCCAACTTTCTTGCCTAGCAGCAGTAGGTTCGCTCTGGTGAGTCGTCTGGCGTGCTGATCGAGAACCGGCGCGCAGGCGACCTTAATGGTCGCTGAG
>CAZZVF010000092.1:0-9730 GCA_964657355.1 uncultured Buchnera sp. | reverse complement strand
GTGCTGCTGCAGATGTTCGACACCGTGTGGAAGGAACATCTGCTGGCGCTCGACCATCTGCGCCAGGGCATCGGACTGCGCGCCTACGGGCAGCGCGATCCGCTGAACGAATACAAGAGCGAAGCTTTTGCCCTGTTCAACGCCATGCTCGACGACATGCGCGAGCGCGTGACGTCCATGCTGGCGCGCGTCGAACTATCGGCCGAACCGCCGCCGATGCCGCAGATGCTGCCTGAAGGCATGATGATGGAGAACCATCCCGATCCGGCATTCGCAGGGGCCGGGCTGGACGGCATGGAGCCCGAGCCGATGCGGATCAATGTCGGTAGCCCGACGATGGCGATGGATCCGGCCGATCCGACCACGTGGGGCGGCACCCAGCGCAATGCTCCTTGCCCCTGTGGGTCTGGCAAAAAATACAAACACTGCCACGGCCGCGCTTAGAAATTCTACTCCGGCGGCCATCTGGCGCACGCTTTTGCGCTTCCGGTGCTCATGGACCCATCGGTCCACTCCGCTCCGGTTCTCGAAGCGCACGCCAGCTGACTCGCCAGAGCGAATTTCCACTACTGCGAGAAAAGTAGCCTTCGGCTACTCGCCGCTTAGGTCTTTTCTTCTTCTGTCTAGTTCTTCGGTGTAGCGTCTGAGGGCGTATTGTTCGGTGAGCAGGCCGATGACCTGCATTTTGTCGGTGCTGTCGACGACGGCGAGGGCGTCGGCTTCTGCGGATTCGAACATTGCGACGGCTTCCTTCACATTCATCTGTGGTAGCAGCACCTGTTTGGTGTGGTGCAGCACGTCGGCCAGGCGGTCGCCCTCGACATCGACTGCGTGTGCGTCGGACAGCCAGACTACGCCAGCATAGCGGTCGCGTTCGTCGATGGCGATGACGCGGTTGGCCGATCCCAGCGGATAGTCGCGTCGGAACGAGGCGAGCGTGGTATCCGTGCGGACGGTGCGTATCTCCTTGCGCATCATGCGGCCGACGGTGAGGTTGCGCATCCAGCCGATATCGACGGCGCTGCGGATGCTCTCGCCGCGCAGATGGAAGCGCCAGGTGGCGAAAGAATAGCCGAACGTGCGGCGCACGGTGATCGATGACACGACCGACGCCGCGAGCGCCGCCACGGTGAGCGGCAGGCTTCCGGTGGTCTCGAGTGCCAGGAATGCCATGGTGAGCGGACCGCCTACGATCGCGACGGCCAGCGCGCTCATGCCGACGAGGGCGTAGACCGCCTCGGGGAACATCGGCACCGGCGAGATCATCAGCATGGCGCCGGAAAACGCCTTGCCGAGCATGGCGCCGAGAAACAGGCTGGCGAAGAACAGGCCGCCGCGGAAGCCTGAGCCGAGCGACACGGCGGACGCGATGGATTTCAGCACGAACAGCATCAGCACGGTCTGCAGCGGCAGGTTTGCCGCAAGCGCCGAGCGCAGTGCGCCATGGCCGGCGGCAAGCACGGCCGGTGTCACCAAAGCGAGACAGCCCACCGCGAGGCCGCCGATGGCGGGCCTGGTCCAGCTCGGGATTTTGCTGCGGGAGAACCCCTGCTCGACCAGCGTGACGCCACGCATGATGGCGATACCGGCGAGTGCACAGACGATGCCGAGAGCCAGGATGGGCAGGAAGCCTTCGGTTTCGATGCTGGCAGGCAGTGGAATATCGAAGCCGGACTCTTCGCCGAGTAGCAGCCGCTGCACGGAGACGGCGCACAGGGCGGACGCGGCGACCGGTGCCAGCATGCCGAGCGAGTAGGTGCCGATAACCAGTTCGAAGCCGTAGAAGGCGCCGGTCAGCGGTGCGTTGAAGGCGGCGGCGATGGCGCCCGCCGCGCCGCATCCGACCAGCAGACGAAGATCGGCGCGACGCACGCGGAACACACCGCCTAGCCGCGATCCGACAGCCGATCCGATCTGGGTGTAGCCGGCTTCGAGCCCGACAGAAGCGCCGACACCGTTCGAGAGCAGTGTCTGGAGCACGACGATGACGCTGTCGCCCATCGACATCTTGCCGCCGTAGAGCGCATTGGCCTCAATCGGATCGACCGTACGCCTGGGATACCAGCGGGCGAGTGCCAGGCCGAGGATGCCGAATGCCAGGCCGCCGAGCGAGGGGACCAGCATTGCGCGCCAGGGATCGAGATGTGTCTGGCCCGACAGGCGTTGGGCGGGAGCCAGGCCGTACAGGACTTCATGCGCCAGTTGGCTGCCCACGTTCATGGCGACGACGAGCAGCCCGGCTGCGACGCCAAGCAGGGCTGCCAGGATGACGAGCGAGATTTCGTCGCCACGCACCAGGGCGCGCAGGGTTCTCGGCGCACTGATCACCCACTCGCTGACCGCAAATCGCCTGCGGCGTGCTATTCTGATCACGGAGAGGGGGGGCGCTGTCGTCTGGGTCGGGGCGGACAAACTCGTGTCAGTTCAGTGCAAGCGAATTGCAACTCGAGGTGCGGGCGAGGAGGTATGCCCCTGTATACGCAAAACATGACGTTATCATGGCGTTCCGGCGTTATGGTACCTTTCAGGGCCATTTTGCCGGCGCGCTTCGACATGGACAGCTTGAACGTGGCGAATGGGTGACGCTGCAACCTGCAGGTGCCGTCGGTGTTGGCTTTTGTATGACTCCTTCAGACCTGCCGCCTCCCTCGACGCCGCCGCAATTTCCCGATCCCGACGCCCCGGTGCCGGTCGAGGAGCCGCCTGTGCCGATCCCTGTTCCGTCGGACCCGCCGCCGTCGCCGGTTCACGTCGCGGGTTGACCCTGCCACAAGGGCTGCTTACCGACGGGATTGCCTGATGACCACGCCCCCGATGTCCGCGCGCGCGGCCACTTTGCCTGAAACCATGCTGCAGATTGCCGTTCCCAAAGCCGGCGGCCCAGAAAACCTCGTCGTCGAGACGGCGGCGGTGCCTGTCCCGCGCGCCGGTGAGGTTCTCATCCGGGTTGCCGCAGCCGGTATCAACCGGCCGGACGTGCAGCAGCGCAAGGGCAATTATCCGCCGCCTGCCGATGCAAACCCGGTGCTGGGCTTGGAGGTCGCGGGCGTGATCGTCGCACTCGGAGAGGGGGTGGACAGGTTGCACCCGGCGGACCGGGTCTGCGCGCTGGTGAACGGCGGCGGCTACGCAGAGTATTGCGTAGCGCCCGCCGTTCAGTGCCTGCCATGGCCGGCCGGCTACGACGCCGTGCGTGCGGCAGCATTGCCTGAGACGTTCTTCACTGTGTGGGCCAATCTGTTCCAGATCGGGCGGCTTTCGGCGGGAGAGACGGTGCTGATCCATGGCGGCAGCAGCGGCATCGGCACGACGGCCATCCAGTTAGCGCGGCAGTTCGGCGCCCGGGTGTTTGCGACAGCGGGCTCGGCGGAAAAATGCGCGGCGTGCGTGTCGCTCGGAGCCGAGGCGGCGATCAACTACAAGACCGAGGATTTCGTCGTGCGCACGTTGGAGCTAACCGGCGGGCTCGGCGTCAACGTGGTGCTCGATATGGTCGCCGGCCCCTATCTGTCGCGCAACGCGCAGGTACTGGCCCAGCAAGGCCGGCTGGTGGTGATAGCGGTGCAGGGCGGCAACAAGGATCCGGACCTCGATATCCGGCTCGTCATGATGAAACGGCTGACCATCACCGGCTCCACCATGCGGCCGCGCACGCGGGCGGAAAAAGGGCGCATCGCTGCGGATCTATTGGAAAGGGTTTGGCCGGCGCTGGACCAGGGGTTTTGCGCGCCGGTCATCCATGGCGTGTTCCCGCTCGCGGACGCGGCTGAGGCCCACCGGCTGATGGAAAGCAGCACGCATATCGGCAAGATCGTGCTCACCATGCCCGGCTGATCCACGGCCACCCCGTGATCCTCAACACGATTGTTTCAGGCGACGGACCGACGCTGGTTCTGCTGCATGGGCTGTTCGGCCGGGCGCAGAATTTTGGCTCCCTTTCCCGCCAATTATCCGCGCGCCACCGGGTGATGGCACTGGATCTGCGTAACCATGGCGCCAGTCAGCACGCAGCCGGCATGAGCTACGCGGACATGGCGGGCGATGTGGTGGAGACGCTTTCGGCCGCTGGCGCGCTGCCTGCCAACGTTCTCGGCCACTCCATGGGGGGCAAGGTCGCCATGATGCTGGCCCTGCTTCATCCCGAGAAGGTATCGCGCCTGCTGGTCGCCGACATCGCGCCGGTCGCTTATGCGCACCACAACAAGGCGGTGGCAGAGGCGATGCTGGGGATCGAATTGCGGCTCGCTCTATCGCGGCCCGGCCTTTCACGGTCAACGGCAGCTGGCGCCCTGGCTGATGCCGTTCCGGACCCGGCCGTCCGCGCCTTCCTGTTGCAGAACCTCAGCTTCGGACCCGTGCCTGGTTGGCGCATCGGGCTGCAGCATATTGCGGATGGAATTGCGGACATCGAGGGGTGGCCCGACGCCGGCCTGGTCTATGACGGACCCGCACTGTTCCTCGCTGGATCGCGGTCGGACTACATCGTGGCATCGAGCGAGGCCAAGATCCGGCGGTACTTCCCTGCGGCCCGCATCGGGACGATCGCCGATGCCGGGCATTGGCTGCACGCCGACCAGCCAGCGGCGTTTGCCGAAGCGGTCGCGGACTTCTTCGCGAATACGCTTGCCGGCACTGCATGATGCGCTACGCTCCAAATCGGAGCACGACAATGACCCGGCACATGCACCATCACGCCAGAGGCTGGCAGGATACGGCGGAACTCGATGCACAACGCCGGACGGAAAGCCTGGCCGCCATGGCAGTGACGTTGTTGCTCGTTGTGGTGGGGCTTTATCTGGTCAACGTTCTGAGGGCCGAGGCCAATTTCCAGGATTGTGTGTTGTCCGGGCAGTCGGCTTGCGAGATCGCGTCCCGCTGAGCCGGGTCGCGTTAGCAGGTGCATCGTCAACAGCGCGGGTGGCCGTGACGTGCGAGTTCGTGAACGCGCGGCACGAAGAGCAGCCCGGTGACAATCGAAAGGCCAGCAAGTATTGCGACCCCCTGAAGCGGATGGGCCTGCAACCAGCTTATTGCCAGATCTATCAATGGACAGCTCCTTTTGGGGCAGAGCGATTGGTCCGGTGCAGCCCTAATCCTGTGGGCGATCGTTGACTTTAGCGAGCGAAAAAGCGGCTCCTCGCCAAATTTATGTGCTGCACTGCAAGGTTTGACATTGCGGAACTGCACTTCTCAGTGCGCGACTATACCGGAAACTTCTTGATCCGCCTTCCAGCTGCCGGAATGACGCTCTGCGGCCAGCGGCGGTGAAGCCATAGCCAGGAGGCCGGATCGGCACGGATCCAGCGCTCGACAGTGTCATTCATGGCTTGGGTCAAAGCCAGGACATCGCCGTCCTTAGTGCCCGTATCAGGGCGGTTGAGCGGCGCCTCGACCATCAGGTGCAGCCTTGCCGGCCCGACACGTTTCGCGCGGACCGGGATGAGCGGACAGTTGAAATGCAGTGCAAAGCGCGCCGCCGCGGGTGCCGTCATGGCTGGCAGGCCGAAGAGGCGCGCCTCGATGCCGTCATTGAGTTTTTGATCCACCAGCATGGCGAGAACGCCGCCGTTCGCCAGGTGGGCAATGGCTTTGCGGGCGCCCGCAGCACCTTTGGCGAACATCCTGGTGTCCTGTCCCGTCGCTTCCAGCCGGAGACGGGCAATCAGGGCGTCGATGCGGGCGTTCTGCGCGGCCCGGTAGAGACCGGCAAGCGTCACGCCGTGCAGTTCCGCAGCCCTGGGGAGCACTTCCCAATTTCCCATATGCGCCGAAAAAAAGATCGCCGGTCCGCCGCGCGCGGCCAGGTTCTCGACGATCGGCAGGCCGCTGATGTCCCAGCCAGGTCCCGATGCAGTGCTTTCCTGAAGCCGTCCGAGATGGGGAAATTCGCCGACCGTGCGGCCGAGTTCGCGCCACACGCCACGCACGATACGGCGGCGCTGATCGAGGCCGAGTTCGGGCATTGTCGCCGCGAGGTTGGCGTGCGCCACGCGGGACGGCGGCAGCAGCGGACCGATCGCGGCGGCGATGGCGCCGGCAAAGCTGGACGAGGTCGCCGGATCCAGCAGCCGGAGCACGGACACTCCGGCCGATGCGAGGCCACCGAGAAGGCGGTCGCCTATGCTCAATTGACGATGCCGGTGAGGATGCGTTCGAGCGCGGCTTCGTCCTGCCAGGCGAGCGCTACGCCGATGGCTCGGAAGCCGGCGCGTTCGGCGGCAGGAATGCGCACATGGTCTTTCGGCGTGGTCACTGCGGTGGCGCCCAGATCGCGCGCCGTGTCCCGTAGCGTCCGGAGTTCGCTCGCGCTGTAGGGATGGTGGTCCGCAAACGAGACCGTTTTCGCCAACTCCATGCCGCCTTGTTCCAGCATGGTGAAGAACTTGGACGGCCTGGCGATGCCAGCGAAGGCGAGCAGCCTTGTTCCGGCCAATGTCCCGATTGTGTCGTCGGGAACCAGGCTGGCACGAAGCACTGGAAGCGTGACCGGGAGCTTGTCCCGCGCGCCCGTCACGTCGTTTCCGATCATGACAGCGGCGTGGACCCGCTCCAGGGCTGCGGCGACGGGTTCGCGCAGCGGTCCTGCGGGCAGCACGTGTCCGTTGCCGAACCCGGTCGGACCGTCGATTGCGAGGAAGCTGAAGCTTCGCGCCAGCGACGGGTTCTGCAGGCCGTCATCCATGACGATCACCTGGGCGCCGGAAGCTGCCGCGTGCCGGGCGGATTGGCCCCGGTTGGCACCGACCCATGTCGGCGCACATCCGGCCAGCAGCAGCGCCTCGTCACCGACAAGGTCGGCGGTGTGATGTGCGGGATCGACCAGGAGCACGGAGCGTGCCGCACCACCGTAGCCGCGGATGAGGAAGTGCACGGCGAGGCCACACGCTTTGAAGCGGGCGCCGAGATCCAGCGCGAGTGTGGTCTTGCCGCCACCGCCGACGGTGACATTGCCGCAGCAGATGACGGGAACAGGGGCGATCCAGCCGGGTCGCGACGCCCGTAGCAGGGCCGCGAAGGTCACCACAGCCTCGATCGGCGATAGCAGCGCCGGGAGCGGCGACCGCACACCATGCTGCCAGAAACCCGGCGGCCCCGGCTTCATGGCCCTGGCTTCATGGCAAGCCCATCAATGCGGCAAGGCGCGCTGCCAGCTTAGCCGGCAGGTCCGGCATGGCGGCAAGCGAGCCTGCTGCACCCTTCCGCTGCGGCGCGGCCAGCATGCGGCGGCCCCAGGCGAGTGCTGCTGTCTCGTCGTCGACGATTTCGAGGTTTCCGGCTTGCTGCAAGAGCGTGACCGCCTCGGAAAAATTGTCATGCAGCGTCCCGATAGCGACGGAGCAGCCGAGCCGCGCGGGTTCCAGCGGATTCTGGCCGCCACCGGGGGGCATGAAGCTCTTGCCCATGAGCACGGCAGGAAACAGGCGGTAGAGCAGGCCGAGTTCGCCCATCGAGTCGGCAACCCACAGGCCGGACGAAGGCGAAGCGCCCCGGCTGCGTAGCCCGGCCCCGAAATCGGCCGCGATCTGGGCACCACGCTCAGGGTGCCTGGGCACGATCGCAGTCAGCAGGCCCGGTATTTCGCGGGCGAGGGCATGGTGCAGGCGTGCGACCAGGGCCTCTTCGCCAGGATGGGTGCTGGCCGCAAGCAGGCGCGGCCGGTCGCCGAGCAGGCTTTTCAACCGGGCGAACTCGACCTCGTCGAACGGCAAATCGGCGCCGCTGAGCTTGAGGTCGCCGTCCGCCGTGACATGGGCCGCGCCGAGTGATGTGAGCCGGGCCGCGTCGGTGGCAGAGCGGGCGGCGATGAAATCGAAGCTGCCGAGCATCTCGCGCGCCAAGCCCGGCAGCCTCGCCCAGCCCGCGGCGCTGCGCTTGGACATGCGGGCATTGATCAGCGCCATGGGGATCGACCTGGTCCTGCATGCGGCGATGAGGTTGGGCCAGAGCTCGCTTTCCAGGAAACAGGCCGCATCGGGCCGCCAGTGATCCAGGAAAAGTGCAGCCCATCGTGGCACATCCAACGGTACGAAACGATGCAGGACACGATGCTCGAGACCCAGTGTTGGGAGCCTTTCGGCGAGCAGCCGCGCGCTGGTAGCCGTGCCCGTGGTGAAGAGAACCCCTGCCTGTTCAGGCAACTCGAGCAGCACCGGTAATACCGATACGGCTTCGCCGACGCTGGCCGCATGGAGCCAGAGCAGCTTTCCTGCCGGGCGGGTCGAGCGATCGATGCCGCACCTTTCTCCCAGCCGGCCTGGGATCTCCTTGCCGCGGCCGAGCCGGCGCCGGAGCAGGAGACGCAAGGCGGGGCTGGCGGCGGTAGCGGCTCCTGCCCAGACTCTCCCGGACAAGCTCCCGGCGCTCAGCTTTGGCACGGTTCACCACAGAGCGCCCTCGCCCGATCGGCCGCACGGGTCAGCGCCTGTTCCATCAAGGGCAAGGCGGCCTCGGCACCATCCGGGGCGACGGGGATCGGCGGCAGGCAGACGAGTGCACCGCGGCCGAAGGGCAGCGGCACGATCATCCGGTCCCAGCTTTTCAGGGTCAGCCGGCGCGTGGTCCATCCGGACGTCGGCAGCAGTGGTGCCGCCGAGAGTGATGCGAGTTGCACGGCGCCCAGGGCGGCGACGCGATTCGGGCCGCGCGGGCCATCGGGGGTCATGACGACGGCGCAGCCGCGACCGAGCGAGGCCAGCAGCGCGCGCATACTGGCAGCGCCGCCCTTGTCCGTGCCGCGGCGGGCGGTCGATCCATGCACCAGCGAGACGCCGAAGCGCTGCATGACGGCACCGATGAAACGTCCGTCCCGGTGGCGGCTGACCAGGACAGCCGCCTCCCGGGCGGGATTGGCGGTGCGAGCGCGGTTCCACAAGGCGGGCATGAGGGGGAGCGTCTGGTGCCAGAAGGCGACGACGACGGCGCCGCCGGTCGCGAAGGGTTCGAAATGCTCGCGGCCTTCCACGGTCCATCGCGTGGTGCGGAGGGCGAAACCGAGATAGGCACCGAGCAGGCGGGCACCGAAGGCGGCGACCGCTTCGCTCCTCAGGAAGCGGCCGAACATCGGCTCGGATTGTAGGTTTTTTCGGCGCAGATCACCGGTCGGCGGTAGCATGCGAACCGGTTGTCGAGAAAGGTCGGAGCCCCGCCTGTTATAGGACGGGGCCCTGGTTGTTGTCAGGCGACGCCGGCCAGCTGGCTTTCGACCAGGTCAGCGAATCGGCCGCCCCGTGCGATAAGACCCTCGAAATCGCCGCGCTCGGTGATCTGGCCGGCTTCGAACACCAGGATCTCGTCGGCGTCGCGCACCGTCGAGAGCCTGTGGGCGATGACGAAGGTGGTGCGGCCCTGCATCAGCTTGGCCATGGCGCGGGACACGCGGGCTTCGGTCGCGGCATCGAGTGCGCTGGTGGCTTCGTCCAGGATCAGGATCGGCGCGTCCTTCAGCAGGGCGCGGGCGATGGCGAGGCGCTGGCGCTGGCCGCCGGACAAGGTCGCACCGCGTTCGCCGACGATGGTGTCGTAGCCCTGCGGCTGGCGGATGATGAAGTCATGCGCCTCGGCCTGGCGGCAGGCGTGCTCGATCTGCGCGTCGGTGGCGTCCGGGCGGCCGACCAGCAGGTTCTCGCGAATGCTGCGGTTGAACAGTAGGCTTTCCTGGAACACCACGCCGATGGAGCTCCGCAAGCTGTCGAGCGTCACGTCGCGTAGATCCTGGCCATCGATCAGGATG
>CAZZVF010000091.1:0-9816 GCA_964657355.1 uncultured Buchnera sp. | reverse complement strand
CGGCGCCACATGCCGCGAGGGCCAGGCAGCCGCCCCAGAGACTGCCTAGACTATCCACACGAGCCGTCGCGGCAGGGTTTGCGGGATTGAACAACACACGCACCTGCTGACCCGTGTGAAACCCGCCGATCAGGCCACCCTGTGGGTAGCTGACCACCGACCCGTCCTGCAGGTGGAAGTCAATCTGTGGGTGCGAGCCCCCCGCGTTGAGCCGCGTGACGGCCCCCTTCCCGACTGAAGCGGCCGCCAGGAAGTTCCTGGTCTGCGAGGCATCCCAGGCAGCTCCCGCCAGCAGCACCAGTCCAACGATCAACAGCAGGACGCGCACCGAAAATTGCACGCTAGTTCATCGCCCGGCATTCGGACACGAACAAGCTCGAATGTGTCCGGTCCGGCTGCACGGCGCAGGTTATGTAGTGGCTGTCCTGCTTGAGCAGGTAGCCGAAGCCACTGAGGCCAACCGCGATGTTGACCACCTGATAGCCGTCACCAATCAGTTGTTGAAGTGAGCGGCTGACCGGCGTGAACATCGTAGGCGCGGTAATGGGGCCGTCAGGCGGAGGCGGTGGTGGCGCGGCTGAAGCAGTGCTCACGATTGCAAGCGGTGCAAGAAATGCCAACGCGATCTTAAGGCGCATCTCATCGTCTTCCGTTTCGATCTTTTAAAAGGCGGCCCAACGTTTGGTTTCGGTCAACATGATACGCGGGCGCGGCTATCATCGTGAACTTTTCGCTCAGGTGCCCGGCAATTACAGCCTTGTAAACGACCAGTAGAGCGGCTGCCGGCCGGCGGCGATCGCCTTGGCTTCGTAGCGGGTCGGGAACCATCCGGCTGGTCGCTCGAACGAGGGCTCGGCTGGCGCAAACAGGGTCTGGGCTCCCATCACCTCGCGCACCCAGGCCTGGTAGGTCGGATCGTCCGTGGCGATGCGCCATTCGGCGCCGGGCCTCATGCGTGTGGCCGCGAGTGTCACGATTTCCGGGTGCACGAAACGACGTTTGGCGTGGCGTGATTTCGGCCAGGGATCGGGGAACATAAGGAACAGGCGACCGAGGCTGGCTTCCGGCAAGGCACGCAGCAGCGTGCGCGCATCGTCGTCCCAGACCAGCAGATTGGGCGGCAGCGGCGCATCCTGTTCGCCACCCTCGGGCACCAGTGCTGCCAGCAGGGAGCACAAACCTTGCTCAAACACCTCGCAGGCAATCAGGCCCGAACCGGGATGTGCAGCCGCCTGGGCACGCGCGTGCTCGCCACCGCCGAAGCCCACCTCCAGCCACAGCTCGGCCGGACGCGAGGCAAAGCGCGCCAGCGGATCGCCCTCCGGCACGAACCGCATGCGCGGCAAGGTCAGGTCCAGCAGCATCCGCTGGCGGGGCCTCAAGGCATGGGTTCGCTGCCGCCCGTAGAGCCGGTCGGGCGGCGGCTTCAGCAACACGCGTGCGGCGACGGCATCGGGCTTTTTAGCGGCCGAAAGCAGACCGCAGCTGCGGCACGAGATCGGTCTTTTCCCAGGTGAAGGTGCCCTTCGCGTCATCCGGCTCACGGCCAAAATGACCGTAGGCCGAGGTCGGCACGTAAATCGGGGCGTTCAGCTTGAGGTGTTCGCGAATGCCGCGTGGCGACAGGTTCATCAGCTCGCGCAACACTTGTTCGAGCTTGGCCTCCTCGACGTCCTGGCCGGTGCCGTGCAGTTCGACGTAGAGCGACAGCGGGTGGGCGACACCGATGGCGTAGCTGATCTGCAAGGTGCACCGATCGGCCAGGCCGGCGGCAACCACGTTCTTCGCCAAATAGCGCGCGGCATAGGCGGCGCTGCGGTCGACCTTGGTTGGGTCCTTGCCGGAGAATGCGCCGCCACCGTGCGGCGCAGCACCGCCATAGGTATCCACGATGATCTTGCGCCCGGTCAGGCCGCAATCGCCGTCCGGTCCGCCGATGACGAAGTTGCCGGTTGGATTGATGTAGAGTTCGGCTTCCGGGCACATCCAGCCTTCCGGCAGCGCCGCCTCGATGAGCGGCCGGATCTGCCGGTGGATCGCGGACTGCTCGATCCCCTCGTCATGCTGGGTCGACAGGACGATGCTGGTGGCACCCATCGGCTTGCCGTCGACGTAGCGCAGCGTGACCTGGCTCTTCGCATCCGGCTGCAGCCCGGCGACGCGCGGGTCGCCGGCATGGCGCAGCTCGTTCATGGTGCGCAGGATCAGGTGCGCGTAGTGGATCGGCGCCGGCATGAGGCTGTCGGTCTCGGTCGTCGCATACCCGAACATGATGCCCTGGTCGCCGGCGCCCTCGTCCTTGTTGCCGGCGCTATCCACGCCGACGGCGATGTCGGCCGACTGGGCATGCAGGTGGCATTCGACCTCGGCCGTCCTCCACGAGAAACCCGACTGGTCGTAGCCGATATCCTTCACCGCCTCGCGCGCCAACTCCATCAGGTGCTCGGGGGTGACGGAAGCCGGGCCGCGCGTCTCGCCGGCCAGGATGATGCGGTTTGTGGTCACCATGGTCTCGCAGGCCACCCGAGCCTGCGGATCGGCTCTGAGAAACGCGTCCAGGACCGTGTCGCTGATCCGGTCTGCGACCTTGTCCGGATGACCCGCGGAGACTGATTCGGACGTGAAAAGGAAGTCGCCACGGTCGCGCATGGATCTCTTTCTTAAGCTGGCGGGAAATCCCGGAGTGGCAACAAAAGGCAAGCTGGCAAGAGGCCGGCTCCCTGCCATGGGCGGCAGGTGATTGGCCGAAACGACGGGCAGGGTCAAGACCGCAAGGCTGGCGCTCGTCCGAGCGCGCCTATCATTGCGTGGAGAGATGGCTCAGCTGAATCTCGTTTACCTGCACAGGCTGCTTCGTCATCAGCGTGTTGGCATAGACGCGCTCGCCCTCGGCCTCTTTCTGTTGCCGCAGCGCACGGATCAGCGCGTCCCTGACCTCCGGCAACGGCGCCGGACCTGCCGGACGTGTCGCGATGAGGCGGATCAGGTGGCAGCCGCTGGCAGTGCAAACGGGGTCGCTGACGGCCCCTTCCTGCAATCCGTTCACGGTGTCCTTGATCGCCGGCGTCAGCTGCGCGTCGCTCAGCCAGCCCAGATCGATATACTTCGCGCCGTCGAGACGCTTTGTCGCAGCCTCGATGCTGCCGGGATTCGTGGCCGTCTGCGTCTTGAACCCGGCAAGTTTCGCCTTGGCGGCGTCCGCGGCCGGGCCGGCCTGGGCTGCCAGGAACACCTGCGCCAGGTGATAGCCGCGCGGCTGCATGAAGCGCGCCTTGTTCTGGTCGTAGGCGGCCTGGATTTCGCTGTCCGACGGGTAGGAAGCCGGCACCCCGGCCTGGGCTGCCAGGAAGCTCTGCCCGATCGCCACGTCATGCGCATGCTGCGCCATCGCCGCGACGTCCGGCCGCTTGTCCCACTTGGCAGCGAGCGCCTCCTTCATGACCGCGCGCTGCAGCAGGATGTTGCGGAGGAACTCGCTGATCGCCTGAGGCGAGTTCAGCTTCTTTCTGGTTTCGAGATCGACGCCTGCAATGATCGTGCGTGCCTGGCCGAGCGTGATCCGGTCGCTGCCGCGTTCGGCGACCACGGGATCATCTGCCGCCATGGCAGGCGCCACGAAGGCAGCCTGGACGGCGAGCACGAGAAACAGGCGCGTGAAGCAGCCCTTGCGGCGAAGATCGGTCATAGGGCGGTTTGTTAGCCAAACAGGACTTGCTGTCCACCTCGGCACAGAAAAACGCCGCTCAGGACACCAAGTGCGCGTGATGCAGGCTCCCCTGTGACAACAGATGTGACAAGGGGGGAGCGGGACCAAAAAAGTCCTGGGCGCTGCCGAGATGGGTGAAGGGCTTCGAGGTCGCCGCGTGCTGCACAGGCGCCGCCTGCGTCGCAGGCACGCCGCTCCAGTCATGCGCTGCGAACACAAGCGCCTTGGCGCTCTTGATCACCGTTGCAGAGAATGTTTCCGACGCGGCGAGGCCCGATGTGTCTGTCGCCGTCACCTTCAGCTGCAGCGTCTGCGGCGTCGCGGACGCGGTGCCCGACAGGATTCCGCCTGCCGCCGCGAAACTCAGCCATGCCGGGAGCGGCGCGCCGGAGGCTGCCGTCACGCCGTAGCTCAGCGCCTGCCCCTGCGGATCGTGGAACAGGCCTGCAGGCAGGCTGAGCGATATAAGCTGTCCCGCAGCCCAGGACTGCGCCGGTGTCTGTGCGCTCAGCACCGGAGGCAGCGGCACAGCGGCCGTCACCGTGACCGAGAGGGACTGCCAGTCGCCCCACCACTGGCCATTGCTCGCCCTGACCTCGAGCGTATCGGACACAGCAGCCGTGCCTGCGAACAGCGAGATCATGGACAGGGATGACGCGGAGACCGCCGTGGCAGCCGAATGGGCGGCCACGCTGGCGCCGTTCACCAGCAGCTTGTCGGAGCCTGCCGTGTCGTAGGCCTGGAACCGCGTCACCGCTTTCTGGGCAGGATCCCGGGCGCTGAACAGGGCGGTCAGCGAGGCCGACGCGCCCGCCTTCAGGCTCTCGGCAGCCACCTTATCCGTCACGAGAGGCGCATCGAGCGCATAGATAACGACGCTGGACGCCTGCACACCGCTCCATTCCTGGCTGGCCGCGTGCGGGCCGGCGATCAGGATATCGTTCGGCGATCCGTCATTGGCGCCGTTCTGGATGTGGCCGGAGCCATCGACATAGGTAATGTTGTCGATCAGCTGCGCGGTGCTGCCGCTGCCCGAGACGCAGGTCGTGATGTGGCCACCGCCGCCGGGCGTCCCGAAGCTCACGACGTCGCCGGTCGAAATCAGCGTCTGCCAGGCCGACGAAGCGGCGACCGGCCCATTGTAGAGCACCATCCACTCGCCATTGGCATGGCCGGGGATGCCGATCGCAGTGCTCTGCACCGGTAGGCCGGCGCCCGCCTCCGCTGCGATCGTGCTCGCCAGCAGCCAGCAGCCCTCCGAGTTCCAGGCATGCCCGACGAACGCCTGCGCGGTAGCAGCAATACCCAGCGGCGTGGCCTGTCCCGGGACGCTTGCCGTGAACTTAGGGTCCGACGCGCAGGTGATCGAACCAAGATAGCCCGCCGGATCGTCCTGCATCAGCGCGTAGGCATTGCCCGCGTCCTGCGTCGCCTGCCCCAGGCTGGACTCCGCAAAAAGCGAGATGCTGGCGAGATCCGTCGAGCTCGACGAGACGGCATATGAAAGCTGGCTTAGCGAGCCGTAGGTCGAATTCACATATTGCCCCGCAGAGGATCCGGAAGCCGGCTGCCAGGTGAACACGATGCCGGCGCCGCGGCCGTCCGACCCGATCCCGCCGAGTTGCAGTGTCTTGCCCGAGCCGTTGAAACTGCCGGTCGCACCTGTCGCCTTCGCCGTATATTCGTTCCGGTCGAGGATATTGACGACGAGGTAGGCCGGATTGCCGGTCGCGCCCACGCTGAGCAACTGCCCGAACGTGGCGCTCCTGGCGCCGGACGGCCCGATGACGATGTCGGTTCTGTTGATCGTGACGGCCATGTTCGTCTCCTGAGAGGAATCCCAGGATGGGCGAAGGCGTTTAACGATCGGTTACCGGCCTGAAGCGTTTGCTCAATACCAGGCGAGTATCCGGTATTTCCAGGCCGGGCCGCTCAACGCCCCATCGAACCGCATCAGCACGTGCCTGGTGAACGCCGTGTGGTTCGGTCCCTTCGCTTCCGCGGTGATGCGCAGCACGATCGGGCCACGCTGGTCGGCGGCTTCCGCCGTCACGTTCGCATCGCGCTTGGCGCGGTCCACAGCTGCCAGCACGAGCGGTCCCGCCCGGTTCAGCCAGGGACCTTGCTCGAGCGCCAGGGTCAGATACGGCAGGCTGGCCTGGTAAAGTGCCGGCGTCACCCCGCGCACCAGCTTCAGTTCGTCGAGTGTCTGGAAGTCCTGCCCTGGCGGACCCCACAGGCGGCCCTCGGAGGAATACGGAACGCCAATTGCGGCGTCGCCATCGTTCGCCGGGGACTGATTATGCCATTCGTTGATCGCGGCAGCCGCGGCGGCCGCCGTGCTCTTGTCTGCTCCGAGCACGCCGAACAGCGCCTGCATCAAGGCTGGAGGGACCTGGTTGATGTCCATCTTGCCGCGCTCGTCCTCGACGGTGACAACCACCGGGCCAGACGCCTCCTGCAACACCCGCACGGCAGCGCCGGGCAGCCAGTAATCACCGCCACCATCGAACATATGCCAGATCGTCTCGTTGACGGCGCCATCGGCCGACTCCCGCAGCTGGGCGGCACTGCGCAAGGCGGCAGCCAGCCCGGTTTCGGCACGCCCGGCGCCGGTCACCTGGGCCGCGAGCAGCGACAGCAGCGCCATGGTCCACAACACGAGCAGCAGGGCGAACCCTTCCTCGCGCCGCCGGACCGGCCAGTTGAGCCGTCGCATGACAATCCGCTTCATCAGAAGCTGCCGTTGCTGTCGAGCATTGTCGGCATCGCCATGTCCGGCCAGTGGCGGTGCTCGTTGACGAGCAGGAAGTGGATCTGCACCAGCGCAGGCAACGGGCTGTACTTCCAGGCCTTGCTCCACTTGCCGCCGTCGCCGCCGTTCTGCCGGTAGGCCAGATCGATACGCTGCAGACCTTCCGCCAGCACCACCTCCTGTTCCGGCGGCTTCGGCCCCAGGGCAACCGCATTGGGCTGCGGCTGCCAGCGCAGCACCAGGCGGTGGCGGTCATCGACGCCGATGGCGACCTGGGCGCGGCGGATCGGATCGGTCTGCGGCTGCGACGGCAGGTTGGTGACGAATGTCATGCGATGCTCCTCGCCCACGAACGGACGATCGTCGCCGCTGACCGGCGGCGTGGCCTGCTCGACGAGTTGCCGCAGCACGCGGTCCACCCGCTCCAGTTCAGAGGCGTTGTCGGCAAGCCGGGTCTCGAGCGACCAGGCGTTCATGCCGAAGCGAGCGGCCTGCGCCAGCCCGGCGAGCACGAAGCCGAGCACGACCAGGGCTACGATGACTTCGATGAGCGTAAAGCCGCCGTCACGCCCCATCCGGGATTGCGCGCTCCCGCCGATGCGTGCCCTCACCACGCGCCCTGTCACTGCCCCCCCTCGCCCTCGACCGTGTCGAAGCGCTTGGTCGCCAGCGTCACCTGCCGCGTCCGGCCACCCGCTTTCCAGCTTTCGGTGACGACGACATCGTAAAGAGTTGCGGCAGTCGGCTTCACATCGTTGGCGCGATCCTGGTCCGTGAGGCTCAACTGCCTGGTGCCGACCGGGCGCACGCGGATCTTCCAGCTGAAGCCGTCACCTTCGACGCCGTTCGTCTCCTGCCGCTTGATGCCCTCGCCCCGGCCGATCGCCGCCAGATGGGACCGCGCCAGCGAGATCGCCTCGTCGTATTTCGCGGCCACCGCAGTAGCGCTAAGGCCGCCGGCCGTTCCGCCGAACAACGCGCCGATGGCCAGGGCGGCAATGACGAACGCAATCAGCACCTCCAGCAGCGTAAACCCGGCCTCGCGCCCGCTCCTGCCCCAGTCTCGGGCAAGGTCGCGGCCAAGGCCACGACCGGGGCAACACTCTTCAGACCGGCGCATCGGCGACCTTCACCTGGCCGGTCAGCCACTCGACGGTAATGCCGATCCGCCGGCGCCCAAGACCGAGCAGCACCTCGCCGCCGCTCGAACTGCCATCCGGCGAGAAGCGGATCACCCGCGTGGTGCCACGTCCCTTCAACACGACCTGGCCTGGCGCTGCCGGTTCGACGGCCATGCTAAGCTCACTCGAAATGACCACCGGCTTGGCGCCATCCGCCGCGAACACATGCCGGATCGGATCGATCGCCACCTGCACTTCCGCGTCGGTCGCGATGGCGCGCGCGCGGGCCGCGCGGAAACTCTGCGCCAGCGAGCCCGCAGCGGCACGCGCCTCGAGGCCACGGCTGCGCATCGGCCCGCGACCGATGATGAGCCCCATCGCCACGCCGAGAATGGCCAGCACGACGAGGAGTTCGATGAGCGTGAAGCCATGATCGGCGCGGCGGGACATGGCGCGTAGAACAGGCCACGAAACGCGCGGGGGCAAGTTAAGCTGCCGCAAGACGTGGCTCCGGAGCCTCAGGCGGCCGCTCGTCGACACATGTCCCCCCTTTCGCAACCCGCACTTCCATGCTCGCTTGCACAAAACGGGAAGCCGGCACGATCCGGCTGCGGGACGGAGACGCGGCAGGTCATGTTTCATCAATTGCTGACCCCGGTCGCCGGCAGCCTCGCGCTGTCCTTCATCGTGGCCGCGGTGCCGGTGATCGTCGTCCTGGTCATGCTGGGAATCCTGCAGCGCCCCGCCTGGCAGGCCTCGCTGGCGGGCCTCGCCACCGGCCTGATCATTTCGATCGCATTCTGGAGCTTCCCGCCCGCCATGGCGTTCAATGCCGCCGCGGCCGGCATGGTGTTCGCCGTATGGCCGGTGATGTGGATCGTCTTTGCGGCCCTGCTGCTCTACAATGTGGCCGTCGTCTCCGGCCGTTTCGATGCCTTCCGCGACTGGGTCTTCCAGCACCTGCCGGGCGACCGCCGCGTCGTGCTGATCGTCATCGGCTTCTGTTTCGGCGCCCTGCTCGAAGGCGTCTCCGGCTTCGGAACGCCGATCGCCATCACCTCCTCGCTGCTCATCCTGACCGGCTGGCCGGCCATCGAGGCGCTCACCTACACGCTGATCTTCAACACGGCCCCGGTCGCCTTCGGAGCACTCGGCGTTCCGGTGACGGTGCTGGCGAAGGTGACCAGCCTGCCGGCCGCGACACTGGCCGCCATGATCGGCCGTCAGCTGCCGTTCTTCGCGTTGCTGCTGCCGTTCTACGTCATGTTCGTCTATGGCGGCCGGCGCTCCATCGCGGCGCTCTGGCCATTGCTGCTGGTCGCCGGCGGAAGCTTTGCAATCTTCCAGTTCGGCACCTCCAACTTTGGCGACTACCAGCTGACCGACGTGTTTTCGTCGCTCGGCTCGCTCATCATCACCATCCTGTTCCTGCGGGTCTGGAAGCCGTCGCCGAGCGAGGAATTCGCGGTCGTCCGGGTTCCCACCTCCATCGCAGCCGGCCGCAAGCGGCTGAACGTATGGCAAGGCTGGCTGCCGTGGCTGATCGTGTCCGTCGTCGTCATCCTGTGGACGCACTACAAGATCCCGCTGAATTTCGCCCAGGACATCCACTGGCCGGGCCTCGACAACCAGGTGTTCATCACGCTGTACAACAAGCCCTACGCGTTGATCTGGAGCTTCCAGCCGCTGGCATCCGGTAGCGCTATCCTGGTCGCCGGCATGATCACGTCGGCCGCAGTCGGTGTCGGGCCGGCCGAGTTCGTCATGTGCGGCGTGCGCACGGCGAGACAGGTCTGGATCGCGGTGGTGACCGTCGCCCTGATCATCGGCCTCGCCTATCTGATGAACTACTCCGGCATGACCTACACGCTGGGCAAAGGGGCCGCCTCGCTGGGGCCGCTATTCCCGCTGGCTTCCGCGTTTCTCGGGTGGGTTGCCGTCATGCTCTCCGGCTCGGACACGTCCGGCAATGCGCTGTTCGGCAATCTGCAGGTGGTCGCAGCGCATCAGCTGCATCTGAACCCGGTGCTGTTCGCCGCCACCAACTCGTCAGGTGGCGTCATGGGCAAGATGATCTCGCCGCAGAACATCGCGACCGGTGTCGCCGTGACCGACCTCAAAGGTCAGGAGGGGCGGGTATTCGCCCGCACCTTCAAGCACAGCGTGATCCTGACCCTGCTGCTGGGCGGCCTTGTCCTGTTGCAGCAATACGTGGTTCCCGGGATCGTGCCCGG
>CAZZVF010000090.1:0-9818 GCA_964657355.1 uncultured Buchnera sp. | reverse complement strand
CAGGTCTGGGGCGCCTCAGGCCGCGGTGCCGAGCCGCTGGCCTGCGTAGTCCGTCTTGCGGATGCGCTGCCACCAGGCGCGGTTGTCGAGATACCAGCCGATCGTGCGCCGCAGTCCGTTCTCGAAATCATGCGCGGCATGCCAGCCAAGCGCCGTATTGGCGCGCGACGGATCGATCTCGTAGCGGAAATCGTGGCCCGGCCGGTCGCGCACGAAACGGATGAGGCGCGACCTCGGGCCGGCCTGGTCCGGCACCTTCTCGTCGAGAATGGCGCAGATCGTCTGCACCACATCGAGGTTGCTGCGCGGCTGACGGGCACCGATGGCGAGCGTGGCACCCGGCTCGGCGCGCTCGACCACCTGCAGCAGCGCCTCCGCATGATCGTCCACGAACAGCCAGTCGCGCTTGTTGCTGCCGTCGCCATAGACCGGCAGATCCCGCCCCTCGAGCGCGTTCAGCGTCACCAGGGGAATGAGCTTTTCGGGGAATTGCCAGGGCCCGTAATTGTTCGTGGTGTTGCTTACGATGACGGGCAGGCCGTAGGTATGCATCCAGGCGCGTGCGAGGTGATCCGACGCGGCCTTGCTCGCCGAGTAGGGGCTGCGGGGATCGTACGGCGTATCCTCGGTGAACGGCGGGTCGCCATCCTCCAGAGCTCCGAAAACCTCGTCGGTGGAGATGTGATGGAAACGGAACTTTTCCCGCGCGTCACCGGACAGGGAGACGAAATAGGCTCGTGCCGCCTCAAGCAGCGTGAAGGTGCCGACCACGTTCGTGCGAATGAATTCGGCCGGCCCGTCGATCGAGCGGTCGACATGGCTTTCGGCGGCCAGATGCATGACGGCGTCAGGCCGGAACTCCGCGAACAGACGCGCCATCGCCGCCGAATCGGCGATGTCGGCCTTTACATGGGTATGCCGCTCATGCCCCGCAGCCTCTTCCAGCGCATCGAACGATGCCGCATAGGTCAGCTTGTCCACGTTGAGGATGGTGTGGGCGCTGTGGCGGATCACGTGGCGAATGACCGAGGAGCCAATAAAGCCGCAGCCGCCGGTCAACAAAATGCGCATGCTTGAAATTTCATCACCTGACGCCACGCCGATCCGTATGCACCTTCGGCGTGCGGGGATTCAAGCGCAGACTCCCACCGACGGTGGAAAACGCGGCCTTTTCGCTGGCGTCGCGCAAAGTCCCTTGCGGAAACGTTATGATTTAGCGACGTTCCAGTCATGAAACGACACGTCGCCGGGCCAACTCCGGCAAATCCCATCCGCCGTGCGACCGTCTCGACACGGGCGCCCGCTTCCCGCCAGGGCTCTGCCCCCGCTGCCCGACAGGGCTCGGCCTCGGTAGAGATCCGTCCGGGCGGCATCATCGAGGGGCGTTGGCACGGCGCTGTCTCCCCTCGCTGGAACGGGCGGATCGCCCTGGTGCTGGACGGCACGGTGCATGCCACGATCCTGCTCGTGCCCGGGCCGCGCGGGAGCATGCGGTTCACCGCGGCCCTGCCGAGGCACCTCGTGTTTGGCGAGCTCGACGTTCTGGCACTGCCCACAGGCGAGAGCCTGCTGGGGCCGCCGCGCAACCTCGACGACGATTTCGCCGTGGTCATGGCAGTGGCGGCATTGGACGGAATGGAGATCGCCGGCTCGTTCACCGGCGCCCCCTGGCTCGATGCGGAAATGGGCATCGAATGGCTCGACGGCGCCAATGTGGCCGCCCGTGCCGTGGCGGTGCTGCGCGATGGCGCCGAACCGGCCTGGCACTACCGTATGCACCTCGCCCAGCTTCGCCGGCCGGGCGAGACCGTCACCCTGCAGCCCCGGGTCGGTGGCCGCGTGCTGCCAGGCCCGCTGCTCGTCGTCGGCGCCGAGGAACTCGGCTTCCTCGGGTGTCTCGACGCCGCGACCCCGCATCGGGTGGATGGATGGGCGATCGACCTTGCCAATCCTGGCCGCCGCGTGCGCCTAGACGTGGTCGTCGACGCGCAGGTGGTGACCAGCACGACCGCCGACCAGCCGAGGGAAGATTTACGCAAGCTTGGCCTGGGCGACGGCCAGTGCGGGTTCGAGACGGCACTCCCCGAGCACGGCGATGCGGCGGCTTCCCGCAGAATCGGCGTGCGGCTCGCGGGACGGCTGACCGAACTTGCCGGCAGCCCGCTGACGCTCGCGCCGGTGCCCGGTCTGATCGGCAATTTCGATACGCTGCACGGCATGTCGGCCCATGGCTGGGCGCTCGACCGCGAGCGGCCAGACCAGCCGATCAGGATCGAGGTCGTGGGGCCCGACGGCAGCATCCTCGCGGCCGGCCTTGCCAACCAGTTCCGCGGCGACCTGCTGAACGCCGAACTAAACGGCGGGGTGTGCGCCTTCAAGATCGACCTTTCGGCGCATTTCGAGCGATTGATGGATCGCGAAATCACCGTGCGCGTGGCAGGCACAAACCAGATCCTGCCAGGTTCGCCGAGGCGCGTCGCCATCAACCAGAACATACGTCGGTTCAACAACCGCAAGAGCCAGCTCGGCGATGGCGTGCTGCCGCGGCTGAAGCGTGCGCTGAACCACCGTGCGACACGAGGCGGCGCCGAGCCCGATGCTGGCATCACCTTCATCATGCCGGTTTTCGACACGCCGCGGCAGTGGCTGGTGGAGGCGCTGGAGAGCGTCAGAAGCCAATTCTGCGACCGATGGGAACTCGTCTGCGTCGATGACGCATCCACCGCGCCACACGTGGCCGCCGTGCTCGCAAGCTATGCCGCGGCCGACCAACGGGTGCGGGTGCTGAAGTCGCCGGAGAATGTCGGCATCGCGCGAGCCATAAATTTTGGCCTGCGCGTAGCAAAATATCCCTATGTCGCCTTCATCGATCATGACGACACAGTAGAGCCGGATGCCGCGTGGCAGCTGCTGCGTGCGGCACGCAAAACAGGCGCCGACCTGCTGTATTCCGACGAGGCGCAGACCGACGAGAACATCAATGCCATTACCGAACTCCGGCTGCGGCCGGCCTTCAGCCACGACTACTATCTGAGCCATCCGTACTTCGTGCACCTCGTCTGCGTACGCACGGATCTCGCGCGCCGCATAGGTGGCTGGGACGAAAGCATGGCCATATCGGCCGATGTGGATTTCGTCCTCCGAGCCATCGAACACGCCCAGATCGTGACGCATGTTCCGGCGGTGCTCTATCGCTGGCGCACGCATGCCGCCAGCACGGGGCACTCAAAGCAGGACACCGTGATGCAGGCGACAACGAGTGCGATCCAGCGTCACCTGGACCGGCTCGGCACGGGCGCGAGCGTGCGCGACGGCGTGTGGTTCAACCAGTTCCGCATCGACTGGCCGAAACCGGAAGGCCTGATCCTCGTCGTCATTCCCACCAAGAACAAGGTCGACCTGCTGCGCACCGCTATCGAAAGCATCGAGCGCACGTCGATCGGAACGCGGTATCGCATCGTCGTCATTGATCATCAGTCGGACGATCCAGCGACCTGCGCTTATCTCGAGCGTATCGCAAGGCGTCATATCGTGCTGCCTTACGAGGGACCGTTCAATTTCAGCCGGATGAACAATCTCGCGGTCGCCAGGCATGGTGGCGATGCAGCGTTCGTGCTGTTCCTCAACAACGATATCGAAGCGACACAGGAAGACTGGCTGGAGCGACTCGCCTCCTTGGCCGCACGCGATGATGTCGGCGCCGTCGGGCCGCTGCTGATGTACGCCGACCGGCATGTTCAGCACGCCGGAGTTATTCTGGGGTTCAATGATTCGGCCGAGCATGCATTGAAATTTCAGCCCGTGTTTCTTGATGACCATGGCCGCCGGAACCTCGGCTATAATTGCGCGCTGAGTTCCACGCGCGACTATTCGGCGGTGACGGCCGCATGCCTGATGATGCGGCGTTCCGTGTTCGACAAGGTCGGCGGGTTCGACGAAAAATTCGGCATCGGCTTCAACGACACCGATCTTTGCCTGCGCATCCTCGCAGCAGGATATCGAAACCTCTATGACGGCAGCACAATCCTCTATCACTACGAGTCCGCTACCAGAAGCCAGACGCAGCAGGTGTTCCACCCTGAGGATACGCTGCTCATGATCGAGCGTTGGGCCGGCTATCTTGAAACCGGAGATCCCTATTACAATCCCACTCTCAGCCTGCGTACGCAGGACCACGTGCCGCGCGAGGAGGCGGGCTGCCGCATCGTGAATACACCCCGCGCAACCAGGCTCGACCTGTCACGCATCGCCGCACGCACGCGCGAGCGCGCCGCATGACCGGCATCCACCCCTATACGCCGCTTGCGTTCGCCACCAACCCGCTCGATCGCGTAGATGCCAGGCGACGCGACACAGCCTGGATCCAGGAACGCCTTGCACATCCCGCATCACGCTTCGTGCCGGTCTGGCGCGGCAAGAACCTGCTTTCCGGCGTTGCAGAGCGCCAACCGCGTGCCGTGTTTCTCGGCGGCAGCGAGGCCGCACATCATCTGAAACGATGGCCATGGGTGCTGCTCGGCGTTGCCGAAGACATTGCGTATTTCGCGCTCGATGCCAGTGCAGACGATCGTCCCACCGTTGATGGATCGTTCGAGGAACTGTTCCGAACCGGCCACGCGCTGACCGCCGCAGACGCCGCAATCTTGGCCCATGCGCGCGGCCTGATGCACTGGCGTGGCCGCCACACATTCTGCAGCGTCTGCGGCGCCGCCTGCACGCCGCATAACGCCGGCCATGTCATGCATTGCTCCGGCTGCGGAGCACACCATTTCCCTCGCACCGATCCTGCCGTGATCATGCTGGTCAGCCACGATGAACGCGTTCTGCTAGGTCAACCCAGCCGATTCCGCGAAATGCGCGTTTTCACCACATTGGCCGGTTTCGTCGAACCCGGCGAATCGCTCGAAGAAGCGGTGGCGCGTGAAGTTTTCGAAGAATCCGGGGTGCGGGTTGCCAACGTGCACTATCGCGCAAGCCAGCCCTGGCCGTTCCCCGCCAGCATCATGCTCGGCTTCACAGCGGACGCGCTGACCACGGACATTACCATCGACCCGCATGAACTCGTCGAGGCACGCTGGTTCACCCGCGACGAACTACGCGCGCCACAAGATTTCGTCTTGCCGCCGCCCGTCTCCATCGCACGGCGCCTCATCGAGGACTGGTTACGCGCCGGTTAACGCTCCTCCTCGTGGGAGAAGCCTCAGAACGCGCAGGAAATGTCCGGCGAACTATAGAGGCATCGCAAAACAAGGCGGAGTTGTTGCCTGACAGGCAGCGGCACGGGTCGGCGGCGACCCGGAACCATTTTCTGACGTAGCAATCACGCCATTTTTGCATGGTGCATGGCGCGCTGACCGAGGGTGGGGCGAACGGCCCGCGGCGGCTTAACTTCTCGTCAATATCGTTACGCTAAGTTGTCCTTGCAACATGGGCTTAGGAGACCAGCGGCATGATAGCGCTCAGCCTGCGGACGAAGATATTCGGATCCTTCGCGATGATCCTGGTGGTCATGGCGGCGCTCGCTATCACGTCGATCCTCGCCTTGCGTAATGTGGCGGCGAATTATGTGCTGGTGGACCGGAACATTGCTCTGGTCGGCGCCGCGCGGGACCTGGATTTGGGCATTAGCCAGCTGGAAGGTCTGGCGCGCGATTTCTATCTCACCGGCAGCCATGCGGTGCGCGATCAGGTGGCGGATTTGACGCGCGGGCTGGGGGATAGCACGGGACAGGCCCTGCATCTGGCAGAAGGCACGAATGAGGCGGACGATCTGGCGCATATCAAGGCCCTCCTGGCGCAATGCCGGGTGGCCTTTGACGGCATTGCCGGTCTGCGGGCGGAGGAGGACCGGCTGACCGCTACCGTACTGGATCCCGTGGGCGCGGAATCCGCAGCGCGGTTGGATTCCGCGGCGTCTCCCGCGCAGACCAGCAGCGGCGAAATAGTTTCCACGGCGCGGCGTCTGCTGCAGCGTCTGCTGGAGGTTCGGGTGACTGGGAGCCTGGCGATGATACGACACGATCCGGCTCTGGCGGCGCAGCTCAAGGACTCGCTGACCGAGCTCGACGACATGCGCGCGCGATTTGCCGAGGCTGCCAGCGGGCAGGTTGCCGGCGTGCCCGCCATCGTCACGGATTTGAAGACCTATGCGGACACCTATCGTCGCGTGCTCGATCTGGATGCACGGCTTGCCCATATGGCGGCATTTGATCTTTCACAGGCATCGCAGGCGGCCACCGGGGCGTCCTCCGCCATCGTCGCCTCCAGTTTGCAGCGGGCAGCGAAGGTGCGCGGGCAGATACAGGATGATATGCGGCGTGTGCGCGGGTTCGTTACCATGGTGGCAGGCGGCGGCCTGCTGCTGGGCGTGATCGTTGCGTGGCTGATCGGCGCGAGCACGTCCGGCGCGATAGGCGGCATCACCCGCGCAATGGGCCTGCTGGCCGAGTCGAAAGGTGGAGCGGGCGGGCACGTGGACGTCCCTTACGCCGATCGGGTGGACGAAATCGGCGCCATGGCCCGCGCGCTGAAAGTGTTTCAAGACCGCATGCAGGAAGCCGATGGGCTTGCGCGAGAGAAGGAGTCCGACCGGGAAATAAGCGTTGCGCGGGCGCAAAGGATGGATGGGCTGGTGCGGGATTTCCAATCCCGGATCGGCACCCTGACGAAGGATCTTTCGCTTTCCGCCACCGCGCTGCACGTCACCGCGACCGCGATGTCCGGCACCGCAGAGGCGGCCCGCACGCAGACCAACGCCGTCTCGACATCCTGCGAGGCGGTTAGCCACGGTGTCGGCACGGTGGCGGGCGCGTCAGAGGAGCTTGCAGCCTCGATCGGCGAAATCAGCCGGCAGGTGGCGCAGTCGGCGACGATAACGCAGCGGGCGGTGGCGGACACCCAGCGGACCGACCGCATCGTCGCCGAACTTTCACAGGCCGCTCGCCGTATCGGCGACGTGGTTGCGCTGATCGCCAACATTGCCGGGCAGACGAATCTGCTCGCGCTGAACGCAACCATCGAAGCCGCCAGAGCCGGCGACATGGGCAAGGGTTTCGCCGTGGTGGCGGCGGAAGTGAAGACCCTCGCGCATCAGACTTCCACTGCCACGGAAGATATCGGCAAGCAGATCGGCGAAATTCAGCGGGCGACCATGGACGCGGTGCAGGCCATCGGCAGCATCACCAAGATGATCGAGGAGGTCAGCGGGATCGTCACGTCGATTGCCGCCGCGGTTGAGCAGCAGGGCGCGGCGACGGGCGAGATCGCCCGCAACATCCAGAATACCGCGCTCAGTGCGCACGCCGTCAGCAACAGCATCGCACATGTTAACGATGCAGCTGTGGCAACGGAACATTCGTCCGGCGAGGTGCTTGCGGCGGCGGACAACCTCGCGCACCAGGCGGCCGGTCTGTCGCATGACGTGGGAATCTTCGTGGCCGCAGTACGCGCGGCATAGAGCAGTTCACGAATTTGGCTGGACGAATGGGGAGTGACCGAAAGCGAAAAAGCCTCTGTTTTTGCGGGAAAGAAAGCAAAACACGTTTTGGATTGCTGTCGCGGCATCATCCTGCAACTGGGGCGACATGTCGTTCAGGCGATTTTGGGTACACTCCCAGGATACGGATCTCTCTCGAGAAGAATGACAATTCTTCCAGTGCCAGCCTCAATGATACTGTTTCTGGATGTCCATCCACATCGCACATGAACTGCGTTGCGGTGAACTGGCCGTCCACCATATAGCTTTCCAGCTTCGTCATGTTCACGCCATTGGTCGCAAACCCGCCGAGCGCCTTAAACAGAGCGGCCGGAACATTGCGGACACGAAAAACGAACGTCGTCATGAGGCCGGGGGTATCGAATGCAGGCGTGCGTGCTTCGGCGGCGGCAACATAAAAACGCGTCGTGTTGTGCGATGCGTCCTCCACGTTCGCGCGGAGCACGTCCAGCCCGTAGATCTCGCCGGCAAGCGCCGATGCGACGGCGCCGTCCTCGGGGTTGTTCCAGTCCGCGACCATCTGTGCCGCCCCGGCGGTGTCCGCTTCCACGACAGCCGCCAGCGAAAGATCCTTCAGCAACCTGCGGATCTGTCCCAGCGCCACCGAGTGGGAATGTACACGCTTCAGGCCCGCGAGCGTGGCGCCGCGAGGTGCAAGCAGGCAATGCTCCACGCGCTGGAAATGCTCGCCGATGATGCAAAGACCGCTGCCCGGGAGCAACGAATGGATATCCGGCACGCGTCCGGCGAGCGAGTTCTCGCACGGCAGCATGGCGAGCGCTGCGGCGCCGGAATGCACCGACTCGATCGCCTGTTCGAACGTATCGCACGGCAAGGTCTCCTGCCCCGGATAGGCCGTCCTGCACGCAAGGTCGGAATATGCGCCAGGACGCCCCTGAAATGCGATGCGGCCCGTCATAATGCTGCTTCTTTCCGTGCCCATTCATGCCGCGCGTTCTCGAGATCGGCGGGCGTATCGACCCCGAACGGCGCGCTGAGGACCCGTGTCACGCCGATGCGCATGCCGGCTTCCAGCGCACGCAATTGCTCCAGATTCTCGCGCAATTCCAGCGGCGAAGGCGGCAGCGCCACAAACCTCTCCAATGCAGCCCTACGCCAGGCATAGATGCCGACATGATGCCATAACGGCCCCTCGCCCCACGGTACCACCGAGCGCGAAAAATACAGTGCTGCTGGAAAGGCGCAGACGGCCTTCACCACCGACGATGCCTGCGCCTCGTCGCCGGGTCTCACAGGCGCCACCAGCGTCGCCAGGTCGAAGACCGGATCGGCCAACGGCTCCAGCACGGCTGAAACGTAGCTCTCCGGCAGGGTCGGCAGGTCGCCCTGCAGGTTCACCACCACGTCATGCTGGCCGTCCGGATCAAAGCTCCGCAATGCCGCATGGACACGGTCCGATCCGCTCGGCAGCTCAGGGTCCGTCAGGATGGCCGTCCCACCGTGCACGGCGACCGCATCGGCGACCTCCAGCTCACTGCACGCGACGAGCACAGGACCCAGCGCAGCGCGCAGCGCAATTTCGAGCACAAGCGCAATCATCGGCCGGCCACCGATATCGGCCAGCGGCTTTCCGGGCAGGCGGCTGGACGCCATGCGTGCGGGAATGACGATGACAGGGTTCATGTCCGCCACATATCCCTCAAGGTGCCTGATGGCGAGTGGGACGGGTTGCCGCAGTTCGGGCGGTTCATTAGGGTGCCGCGCAGCATGGATGGCCTCGAGCCAGGCTTGATCTTGCCTGGCGCACGGGCTTCGGTTTGGGATTGGATTGCATGAGCGGAATGGAGTTCAACAAGGCGGCGGCGGCGATACTCACCGCGGGTATCGCCTTCAGTGGTTTTGGCATCCTGTCCGACAATCTCGTCCATGCGACGCGGCTCGAGCATAGCGCGATCAAGATCAAGGGCGAGGACAGCGCCCCCGCTGCCGCCGCCGGACCAGCCGCCAAGGCGATTGCCCCGATCGCGCCGTTGCTTGCATCGGCGAAGATCTCCGACGGCGAGGCCTTCACCAAGAAGGTCTGCATCGCCTGCCATAACTTCCAGGCGGGCCAGGGTAACAAAGTTGGCCCGCTGCTGTATGGCGTCGTCGGGCGCGAGCGGGCGAGCTATGCCGGCTACACTTATTCTGCCGCGCTTTCCGGCAAGAAGGGCAAGTGGACTTACGACGATCTGAACGCATGGCTGGAGAAGCCGTCCGCCTTCGCACCGGGCACCAAGATGGCCTATGCGGGCATCGAGGACGATCAGACCCGCGCCGACGTCATCGATTATCTACACACACTTTCGCCGAGCCCGGAGCC
>CAZZVF010000089.1:0-9838 GCA_964657355.1 uncultured Buchnera sp. | reverse complement strand
CCTCGTGCGCCGACACCAGCTCGCATCCCTCGGCGACCTTGCCGGCTTCGCAGCCAGCTTGGCGCTCAAGCTCGCCGCCTCGGTCGAATTCGTCGAATCGGCCGACGCGCTGCCCGCCTTCGAGCGCGCCTATGGGTTCCGTTTGAAACAGGAACAGATCCTGATGCTGGCGGGCGGCGACACGGCGGCCACGATCAGGGCCGCATCGGAGGGTGTCTCGGGCGTCAATGCCGCCATGGCCTACGGCACCGACGGGGCGCTCGACGCGCTCGGCATGGTGCTGCTGCCGGACCCCAAACACGCCCAGATCGTGTTCCAGCCGGCGCCCGTGGTGCGGCAGCCCGTGCTCGATGCGCATCCGCAGATCGCGGCGTGGCTGGCGCCGGTATTCGCCTCGCTGACGTTGCCGGTGCTGCGCCACCTGAACGGCCGGATTGCGGCAGAGGGCGCCGATCCTGCCGCTGTCGGGCGGGATCATCTCGCCAGCCTGGGTTTGCTCGGATGATGCGCCTAACCAATGCGCCGCTGGCGTTATATGCGGTGCTGGCATTGCTTGGCGGCTGGCTCGGCTTCCTCAGCCAGGCTGCGAACCGGCTGGTCTCGGGCCACGAACTCGCCGTGTGGAACGCGGCACCGGGCTGGTCCGCTTCATTGCTCGTGGCGATCCCGGCGGCGCTCGGCACGCTCGCTCTACTGCCGGCCGTACCACGCCATGCCGCCGCGGGGCTCGTCCTGTCCGCCGCGGCACTCCTGCTGCTGCCGTGGGCCGCGGGGCAGGGCGCCTCGCGTCTCGCCGCCCACGCACCGCAAGCTGCACGCATGCTGCTCGGCTCCGGCTTCTGGCTCATGCTGTTCGCGTTCAGCCTCGCTGCCGTGGACGGTTTGCAGCGCCTCGGCGCCCCGATGGCCGTGCGCGGCCTGCTCGCGGTATTTCTCGTGGGATGTGTCGCGGCGATGGCCTGGAACGGCGTGTTCGCAAAGCTGTCGCTCGCCCGCGAATGGGCCACGCACCGGGCGGAATTCGGCACCGCGCTGCAACGTCACCTGGTGCTCGTCGGCAGCACGTTGTGCGCAGCCCTCGCCGCCGGCGTGCCGCTCGGCATTGCCGTGCAACGGCGCAGACGGTGGCGGGGGCCGGTCTTCGCCGTGCTGAACGTGGTGCAGACGATCCCGAGCGTGGCGCTGTTCGGCTTGCTCATCACGCCGCTTTCGGCCATCGGGCTGAGCGGCATCGGCTTCGTGCCGGCGTTGCTGGCACTGGTGCTCTACGCGTTGCTGCCGGTGGTGCGAAACACCGTCTCCGGCCTCGACGGCGTGGACCCGGCCGCGCTCGAGGCGGCATCCGGCATGGGCATGGCGCGGCGCCAGATCCTGCTGCGCGTGGAACTGCCGCTCGCCGCACCGGCACTGCTCGCGGGTTTGCGCATCGTCACCGTGCAATCCATCGGACTTGCCGTCGTGGCCGCCTTGATCGGCGCCGGTGGGCTCGGCGATTTCGTCTTCCAGGGCCTCGGACAATACGCCGTCGACCTGGTTCTGCTCGGCGCGCTCCCGGCCATAGCGCTGGCGCTGGCAGCCGACTTCATCCTGCAGCTGGTATCCGCACCTTTCAGGCAGCGCCTCGCATGATCGAGCTTCGTCACCTTTGCAAAACCTACCAAGGCCGTGTCGCGGTCGACGATGTGTCGATGACGATCGAGGACGGCAGCTTCACCGTACTGATCGGCCCGTCGGGATGCGGCAAGTCGACCACCATGCGGATGATCAACCGGCTGATCGTGCCGGATGGCGGGCAGGTGCTGCTCGACGGTCGCGATGTCGCGGGCGCCGACCTCGAAACCCTGCGCCGCGGCATCGGCTACGCGATCCAGGCGGTGGGCCTGTTTCCGCATTGGACCGTGGCGCAGAATATCGCCACCGTGCCGCGCCTGCTCGGCTGGAAGGCAGCGAAGATCGAAGCACGCGTCGCGGAACTTCTCGATCTGCTGAACCTGCCGGCGGAGCGTTTCGCCGACCAGCGTCCGGGCCGGCTTTCGGGCGGCCAGCAGCAACGCGTCGGCGTCGCGCGTGCACTGGCCGCCGATCCTCCCGTTCTGCTCATGGACGAACCGTTCGGCGCCCTCGATCCGCTGACCCGGCGCGATCTGCAGACCGAGCTGCGCCGCATCCAGAAGGACACCGGAAAAACCATCGTTTTCGTCACCCACGACATCGACGAGGCCGTGCTGCTCGCCGACCGTATCGCCATCATGGAACGCGGCAAACTGGTGCAATACGCACCGGCGTCCGAGATCCTGCTGCACCCGGCATCGGATTTCGTGCGCGCGTTCACCAGCGGCGACAGCACGGGGTTGCGCCTGCTCTCCGTGCGCCACGTGCGCGACCATGCAACCGCGCAGGAAGCGAGCGACGTGCCGGCGATCGACGCGGGTGCCACCTTGCGCGAAGCATTGTCGTGCATGCTGGACTCGCGCACCGACCATCTCGCGGTGCGCGAAGCGAACGGGCGGATCGCGGGGCGCATCGACCTGGCATCGCTCATTGGCTAAGCACCCTATTCTGCGCAACCTGCCCCTGCTGCTGGCGGCAGCCGCGTTCGTCGCCTCGCTGTTCGTCATGCAGCCGGCAGCACCGCTGTTCGCGTGGCTGTTCCCCGGCGTGCAGCCGCCAGTCTATGACCGCGGCAGTTTCGCCTCGTTGGCGGCTTCGCATCTTGCCCTGGTGGGAATGGCGCTGCTCGCAGCCGCCGCGATCGGCATCGGCAGCGCCATTTTCGTCACCCGCGAGGCGGGCCGCGCCTTCCGGCCCGGCTTGCAGGCGGTCGCCACGATCGGCCAGACTTTTCCGCCGGCAGCGGTGCTTGCCGTGCTGGTGCCGGTGCTCGGCTTCGGCGACCGCCCGACCTTCGTGGCCCTCGCCCTCTACGGCCTGTTGCCGGTGACCGAGAACACGCTCGCAGGCCTCGAAGCCGTGCCCGCCAGCGTGCGCGAGGCCGCCTGCGGGATCGGGCTTTCCCCTTGGCAGCGGCTGCGTTCGGTCGAAATCCCGCTCGCCATGCCGCTGATCCTCGCCGGTTTGCGCACCGCCGCCATCGTCGGCCTCGGTACCGCCACGATCGGGTCCACGGTCGGCGCTCTCACCCTGGGCACGCCGATCATCGACGGGCTGATCAGCAATAAGCCCGGCTTCGTGCTGCAAGGCGCGATCCCGTTGGCCTTGCTCGCCGTGCTGCTCGAGATGGTGTTCGACCGTTTCGCGGCGCGTGCCGCACCCCGCTAAGACTTTCTGAAACCGGAACGTTCCGGTTGCAATCTAAGCCTAGGTGTGTGCACGGTCCCGTCATGATGCGGGGAGCGGGTATGAAGACGGTTTGGTTCGCAGCCCTGATTGGCGCCTCGGCGCTGACATCCACGGCGGCGATCGCCCAGCCATCACCCCGCGCCCAGGTGCAGCATCTGCTGCGGCGCTTCGCGTTCTCGGTAGCGCCGGAAACCGTCACCGCCGTACAGGCGAGCGGCATTGCGGCGTGGCTCGCACAACAGGAGCAGCCCTCGCTCATCGATGATTCCGGGACGGAACTCGAGACGCTGCCGACGCAGCTCGTGAACGGCGGCCTGCCGGACTACAACATCTTCGAACGCGCTGTCGTCCAGCACATGATCCTGACGCGGCGGCAGGTGCAGGCCAAGCTCGAGCTCCACTGGCTCGATCATTTTTCAGTTGGGCTCGGCAAGGTTGGCGATGCGGCCGTGATGTATGAATACGACCAGGTGATCCGCAACAATGCGCTGGGCAATTTCGCGACCTTGCTGACCACGGTCGCCAAGGAGTCGGCCATGCTCGAATGGCTCGACAACAACTGGAACGTCGGGCCGGTCGCGAACGAGAATTTCGGCCGTGAATCGATGCAGCTCTACACCATGGGCACCACGCAGCTGAACATGGACGGCTCGGTCAAGATGAACGCCAAGGGTTTGCCGGCGCCGAACTATAGCCAGCAGGATGTCCGCCAGGTAGCGCTCGCCATGACCGGTTACGGCGTCGTCTACGACGGCAACAACAATAATCCGCAGACCCGCTTTTCGGTGCAGTATTACCCCTCGCTGCATTACAGCGGACCTCTAAAATTCTTCGGCCAGACGCAGGCCGTGCCGACCGACGGCACCGCGATCGGCTACGTCATGAATATCATGGCGCACCGGCCATCCGTGGCGCCGTTTCAGGCGCGTGAGCTGCTGCAGCGTTTCGTGACCGAAAACCCGAGTCCGCAATACGTCTCCGACATTGCCGCGGTGTGGAAAAAGACAGCGGATGCGCCCGACCAGATCGCGCAGGTGATCACCGCCATCGTCAACCATCCGGAATTCATCCCGAGCTACCATGCCATGCTGAAATCGCCGGTGGAAATGGCGTTCGGGTCGCTCCGGCAGATGCCAGGCGTGATGCAGTTGGCCGCCAACTCGACGCCAGGCAACAGCCTGATCTGGGAGCTGAGCAATCTCGGCCAGCAGCTGTTCTGGCCGGAGAGCGTGTTCTCGTTCTACCGCCCGGGCGACCTTGCCGTGACCTTGAATACCGGAACGGTGCTCGCCCGCACCGGCATCTTCGCCAACATCACCAGCAGCACGCCGGATGGCGCCTATACCGACACCTATATCGACATGGTGGCGCTGCGCAGCCGCATCGGCGACACCAGCGAGCGCGCGATACGCAATTACCTGCTCGATTCGCTGGTCGACGGCGGCACGCCCGCGCTGTCCGGTCAGCTCAGCCATTATCTCGGCCCAGTCCCCAGCGACGCGCGCGTCCGCGGTGCGATCTGGCTGCTGCTCAACGCCCCCGATTATGCGGTGAACTGACATGCTCAATCGTCGTGACATCATGCGCGGAATTGGCGGCCTGGCCGTCGCAAAGCTGTTCATGCACAGCATGTCGGCAGAGGCCGCGACGTCGGGCGACACCATCGTCGTGGCAGTGCTGCTGGGCGGCGGCAATGACGGGCTGAACACCGTCGTCCCTTTGCAACACTACGGAGAGTACTTCACGCTGCGCACGCCGGCACCGCCGCCGCAGGGCCTCGCACTGGCCTATACGCAGGCAGCACTCGCACCGCTCGCGTTCGACGCAAACCCCGCGACGCCGCCGTCGCAGGCGACGCAATTCGCCTTCGCGCCCGGCATGGATGCGATGCGCGCGCTCTATGCTGGCGGCCATCTCGCGGTCATCGCCGGCGTCGGTCTGCCATCCGCCGAAACCAATCCGCTCAGCCACTTGAACGGGCAGCTCGACTGGCTCACCGGGCAGATCAATGTCGGCGGCACACCGCCCGCGGGGTGGCTCGGGTTGACGCTCGAAGGCACTCAGGCGGGCGCACTCGGCGCCAGCGCGTCGCTCGGCGGCTCTACCGTGCTGCTCCAGACGTCGGCGGGGAGCGGTTTGGTGATTTCGCCGCCGATGGATTATTTCGGTGTGAATTACGGCACGACGGACGACTGGAACGCGCTCACGCACGCCTACAGGAAGATCGCAGCACTGCCCGGCTCCAGCATTCCGGGTCAGTTCGACCAGAGCACGCTGACCGCGGCACTCGCCGACATCCAGACCGTGCAGGCCATCGCCAGGCACAGGAAGGCCAAGAACTATCCCGTTCCCACCTACCTGGATTACCAGCTGCGCGACATCGCGCGCCTGATCACCGGTCAGTCCGGCATCCGCGGCTACTTCGCCGTGCAGGGGGGCTATGACAACCATGCGTCGCAGGCGATGTACCAGCCGCTGCTGCTGTCGCAGCTGAGCACGAGCCTGGCCAATTTCTATAGGTACCTGAAGGCGGACGGCGCGTCGCAGAACGTCGTGATCATGACGATGTCCGATTTCGGCCGCCGGCCGGCGGCGAACCTCGATTTCGGCACCGACCACGGCGGCGCGACGGTGAGTTTCGTCATGGGCGACTTGGTGACCGGCGGCGTCTTCGGCCAATATCCGAGCCTGAAGAAATTCGACGACAACCAGAACCTCAGGATGCATGTCGATTTCCGCAACGTGCTGTCAGACCTGATCGGCGCGATGGGCGGCAATCCGGCGGCGATCCTGGGCACGACCTGGCCCAGGCTCGGCTTCATCTGACGCACGCGGCGCCCGACGCATGAGGTGACCCGGTCCGGGCCTGGAGCGGGCGCTTGACGGTTGAGGCGCGGAAACTATGGTCCGCGGGCCTTGAGCCGTAACTTGCAGGAAATACCCCGATCATGAGCTTTCTGATTTCGCAGGCATCCGCGCAGGAGGCCGGCGGCGGCATTGGCGGCATGCTGACGGGTTCGCCGCTCGGGCAGTTCCTGCCGCTGATCCTGATTTTCGTGGTGTTCTACTTCCTGCTCATCCGGCCCCAGCAGCAGCAGCAGAAAGCGCTGAAGGCCCGGATTTCCGCGGTGAAACGGGGCGACCGCGTGCTGACGGCCGGCGGCATCGTGGGCGTCATCACCAAGGTGAAGGACGGCAACGAGGTCGAGGTCGAGATTGCGCCCAACGTGCGCGTATCGGTCGCCAAGGACACGCTGTCGACCGTGCTGACGCCCAGCACCGTGGCGGCGAACGACAAGTAGCGGCGCCAAGGTCCGGCAGATCAGGGCGCACGCAAAAGCCCGGCTGGTGAGCCGGGCTTTCGAGTTCAGGCGCCGCGCAGGCGCTTTGCGTTGGCCTGGGCGCGTCCGTGGAAGGGTTTGAGAATTTCCTCCACGGCATGCCCGCTCATGAGGGCCACGCTGGATTGCTGCATGGCTTTCATCTTCTCGCCGAACATGCGTTCATACTCGGCGTTGGTGCATTCCCCCGTCGCCATCAGGGCCGTGCGGTGCCAGATGGTTTCCCATGAGGCGATGGCGAGCTCTGTCCACATCATCGGCAGAGCGAAGGGCGAAGCGAAATAGTTTTTCAAAATACGTGCCGATCTTGTCAGGCGGCGTGAAGCTGGGCCTCGGCGAACTCGTAATTGGCGAGCTTGTCCAGGTAGTTCGTAATATAATCAGGACGACGGTTACGGAAGTCTAAATAGTAACTGTGCTCCCAGACATCGAGGGCGAGCAGGACTTTGCCCTCGCCGGTGGCGAGGGGGTTGGAGCCGTTCGGGGTCTTGGTGACCTTGAGCTTGCCGTCGGTGCCGGCGACGAGCCAGGCCCAGCCGGAGCCGAACTGGCTGATGGCCGCCTGCTTGAAGGCTTCCTTGAACGTGTCCACGCCGCCGAGGTCCTCGTCGATCTTCTTCGCGAGGGCGCCGGGAATGGCGCCGCCATTGGGCGACAGGTTCTGCCAGAAGATGATGTGATTCCAATGCTGGCCGGCATTGTTGAACACCGGGCCGGGGGTGCTGGACTGGGATTTCACGATCTCGTCCAGCGACTTGCCCTGGAGCGAAGGGTCCTTCTCGACGAAACCGTTCAGGGCGGTGACATAGGCCTGGTGGTGCTTGCCGTGGTGCAGTTCCAGCGTTTCCTGGCACATGCCTTTGTCGGCGAGCGCATTAGTGTTGAAGGGCAGGGTCGGGAGTTCGAAAGCCATGCGCAATCTCCATGTATCCAGAGGCCGGCTGTGTGAGCCGGTGCTTTGAAGCGCGACCGTATGGTCCGGCGGTTCAACGTCTGGCCGGGCTATTGTTCCCATCGTGTTGCGTCAAGGCAGCACTGTGCCGGTAAGTGCCGCCTTGAGCGATGACGCCGCGCAGCTGTCGGAGCTGGTGCGAAAGGCCGATCCCGACCGGTTCCTCACCACGTTGTTCGCGCCCGCATCCGCCCGGCCGGTGTTGCTCGTCCTGTATGCGTTCAACAACGAGCTGGCGCGGGCGCGCGAGGTGGCGCGCGAGCCGGGGCTGGCGCTGATCCGTCTGCAATGGTGGCGGGAGGTGGTCGAAGGGGCGGCGCGGGCGCACGAGGTGGCCACACCTTTGAGCGCGGCGCTGGCGGCGGGGGCGCTGGAGCGGGCGGATCTGCTGGCCATGATCGAGGCACGCGAGGCGGAAATCGACCCTGAGTTCGCCGGGCTGGAGTCCTGGCTGGCGTGGTTGCGGCTCGGCGCTGGTTCGCTGGCGGTGGCGGCTGCGCGGGCGCTTGGCGGCACTAGCCAGGTTCTGGAGCGGATAGGTGCGCTGGGGACCGGGTATGGCGCTTCGGGCGTGCTGCGGAACGTGACTGCGAATGCGCGGCAAAGGCGATGTCTGTTGCCGGGGGATGTGCTGGGGGAGGTCGGGTTGGACAAGTATTCGGTCATTGCCGATCCCGGGGCGGCCTCGTTGCAGCCCGTGCGGGCAAGGTTGGCTGCTGTGGGGCTGGCGTTGCTGGGCGCGCCGCGGGCGCTGCCGAGGGGTGTGATGGCTGCGGGCCTGCCGGCCGTGCTGGCGCGGCGGGATTTACGGCGCGCGGCGCAGGGGCGTGCGGCACCACGCCCGCGCGGGCTGGCAGACCGGCTGGCGGTGACGGCGGCGGCACTGGCACGGCAGGTTTGAGACCTGCGTAGGCCGATCTGACGCGGGCGGCGCGAGTGCCCATGTGCATCGTGCTGAGCTGAGCTGAGAGGCCGGAACGATCATGACCGCCGAACAAGAGGTGCCTGCGATGGCCGTGCTGCTGATCGCCTTTGCGATCGTGCTTCTGGCAGTGGTGATCCGCTCCATCCGCATCGCGCAGGAATGGCGCCGCGCGGTGGTGCTTCGGCTCGGGCGTTTCCACGCCGTCAAGGGGCCTGGATTATACTTGCTTTGGCCGATCGACACGATCGCCACCATCGTGGATCTGCGCATCCAGACTGCGAACATCACCGCCGAGCAGGCGCTGACGCGCGACACGGTGGCGGTGGGCGTGGATGCGATCGTGTTTTGGCAGGTGGAGGATGCCCGGGCGGCGGCGATCAATATCGTGAACTATGCCGAGGCGATCGAGCGTGTGTCGCAGACCTCGCTGCGCGAAATGATCGGGAGCATCGATCTGTCGCGCCTGTTGTCCGCCCGGCATTCCGCGGACGAGGCGCTGCAGCGGACGATTGCGGCCAAGACGCGCGACTGGGGTGTGGCGGTGCGCGCGGTGGAAATACGCGACGTGGCGATACCCCCCGCGTTGCAGGATGCGATGAGCCGCCAGGCGCAGGCGGAGCGGGAGCGCGATGCACGGGTGACGCTGGCCTCGGCCGAGCAGGAGATCGCGAAACAGGTGCTGGCGGCGGCGGAACTGTATGCGGCGAACCCGGTGGCGCTGCAGCTGCGGCAGATGAACCTGCTCTACGAGATGAACAAGGAGCGCGGTTCGACCGTGCTGATCCCGACCGACATGGCGAGTGCAATGGGCCGGCTGGCCGACGCGGTGCTGCCGAAGTCGCCGTAAGAAACACGACTTGTGGCTTGCGGATTATTTGACGCCGATCGCGATGGTGCCTGGCGGCAAGGCGTCCTGCTGCGTCGGCGGCAGGCGGCGGATTTGGCCCATATGGCCGAGCCTGCTGGCAAGTGCGATGGCCATGGCGCGGTCCTCTTGGTGAAAATAGGTCAGTCCACCATGGATGGTGCCGAGGGCGGCCGCGACCGAGACGGCGCCGGCCAGGTGGTTGTCGCGGATGCGCTGGGCGAGGCTTGCCGCCTGGCCGGAGGCAGCCGGGCTCTGCGGATCGAACAGGATGAAGACGCTGGCCGGTATGGTGCCCGCTTCCGGCGCCGCCTGCTGCGCGCCAGGCACCGGGGTCGCGGGTAGCGGCGGCACGTAGGTCGCTTCGGGTAGCGGCGGAAGCGCGCTTTGCGGCGGCGCATCGGCCCGGGCCGGCGGCGTAGCCGGGGTTTGCTGGTCGGCTGGAGCGGTCAGCC
>CAZZVF010000088.1:0-9866 GCA_964657355.1 uncultured Buchnera sp. | reverse complement strand
GTGCGAGAGCGGCGAGAAGGGCAATCCAGCCTCCCATCGACGAGCCGACCACGACGAGCGGGCCGGCGGTCAGACGATCGATGAGGAAGACCGCATCGTTGGTCCAGCGCCCGATCGTGCCGTCCTCGAAGGCGCCGCCGCTTGCGCCATGGCCTGAGTAGTCGAGGCAAAGGCTAGCTTGGCCGTGCTTTGCCGCGAAAGCCGCGAGCATGGTGGCCTTGTCACCGGTCATGTCGCTCATGAAGCCGGGCAGGAAGACGAGGGTTGGGGAGCGGCCTTTCGTTAGAACATAAGCGAGTTCCACGCCATCGCCGCGATCGATCCTGGTCGGGTGCATCGTCGTATCGCCATAGCTTTTTCCGATCGAAGTGGATCGGGAATAACCTCTAGCCCTTTGTTTTAGCGGGCATCTTTATCCGACGGGTGACCCCATCGGTCGGTTGATGCTCTAGAAGACCAGGCGGCCTCCGACAAGAAGCAATACGCCGGCGAGCACGGGGCGCAGGCCTGCCTCGGGAATGCGGGGGGCAATGTAGCTGCCGATCAGGATGCCTGGGATCGAGCCCACGAGGAGGGCAAAGAACAGCGACCAGTTCACGTCGCCCATGGCCCAATGGCCTGCGCCCGCCAGCAAGGTGAGCGGAACGGCGTGGGCGATATCGGAACCGACGATGCGCACAAGCGGGACATGCGGATAAAGGAGCAGCAGCACCGTTACCCCGATAGCCCCGGCGCCGACCGAAGACAGCGAGACGAGGATACCGAGCACAACCCCGCTGACGATCGTCAATCTCATGGCGACTGCGGGCGTGGGGATGCCGACGCGGGCAGTTGCCGTGCGAATGATCCAGCCGCGAAATAGTACCGAGAGCGAGGTTAGCAGCAGGGCGATGCCGAGGATGAAGGTGATCGTATGGGTGACCTGAGGAGACTGCGGGCCGATGCGGGACAGGAAGACCAGTGTCGCGGCGGTCGCCGGCACAGAGCCTAGCGCGAGTCGCCTCACGATTGCCCAATCCACCGAGTTGTGGGCGTTGTGCACGGCAGTTCCGACGGTCTTTGTCGCTGCGGCATAGAGCAGGTCGGTGCCAACCGCGGTTGTCGCATGGACGCCGAACAGGAGAACCAGGATCGGGGTCATGAGCGAGCCGCCGCCGACCCCGGTGAGGCCCACCAGGACACCGACGACGAAGCCCGAGAACGGGTAGAGCAGACTGGCGGTGTGCATGCTGGATCGTTCTCGGTCTCGGATTGCGGCATTGAGCCGGGTGGCCGCTGCCCGAGTATACCGGCAGCCTTTCGTGGTTCACAAGCGGCACGACCTAGCAGCGTAGATTGGAGCCTGAATTGCGGCCTTTGGCCAAGTTCAGGACGCGGCCTTCCGTCGGGGCTTGCGGTTCACTAGGAGACCACGGCGAGGTGCAGGAATGCTTGTGGACCCACGGCAAGGATTTGTATCGGGCAGGACCATACTGCAGGTTCTGCCATCGCTCGATACGGGTGGGGTCGAGCGCGGCACGATCGAGGTGGCCCAGGCGCTTGCATCTGCCGGGGCCAACGCCCTGGTAGCGAGCGCTGGCGGCCGGATGGTGGCGCAGCTCGAACGCGCGGGCGGGCGGCATGCAGCTTTGTCGCTGATGACCAAGGATCCCGTGAACCTGCTGCTGAACGCTGGGCGGTTGCGCAGGCTCATCGGGAACGAGGGCGTGGCACTGGTTCATGCGCGTTCACGCGCGCCGGCCTGGTCCGCGTGGCTTGCGGCGCGCTGGGAAGGCGTTCCGTTCGTGACGACCTGGCACGGTGTTTACAGCGAGGACTTGCCTGGAAAGAGGGCGTACAACAGCATCATGGGACGCGGCGCACGGGTGATTGCAATCAGCCGCTTCGTCGCACAGCGCATCGAAGAGCAGTATGGCGTCGATCCGGCACGCATCCGGACCATTCCCCGCGGAGTGGATATTTCTGTGTTCGACCCCGACGCCGTCAGTGGCGACAGAATACACAAGCTTGCTCAGGCCTGGCGCCTGCCTGCCGGTGCGCGTGCGGTAATGCTGCCGGCACGGCTGACCCGCTGGAAGGGTGCGGAGATCCTGCTGCAGGCCATGGCGGCCCTGGCTTTGCGCCACCGCGGTGGCCTGTTCTGCGTGCTGGTTGGAAGCGATCAGGGTCGGAGCGCCTTTTCACGCGAGCTTACCGTATTGGCGGCGCGGCTTGGGCTCGGGGAGCGGCTGAGGCTCGTCGGTCACTGCGACGATATGCCCGCGGCGCTGATGCTGGCCGATGTGGTGGTCGCCGCCAGCCTGAAGCCGGAGCCGTTTGGACGCGCGGTGATCGAGGCGCAGGCAATGAGCCGGCCGGTGGTGGCGTTCGATCACGGTGGTGCGGCGGAAACGATCGAGCACGAGGTAACCGGGTGGCGGGTGCGAACGGGAGATGCGGCAGCGTTGTCGCAAGCGATCGGCGTGACGCTGGATCTTGGCGCGAGTGAGCGCCACGACCTCGGCGCGCGTGCGCGGGCGAGTGTGGCGGCGCATTTCACCACGGCAGAGATGCAGCGACGGACGTTGGACGTCTATCGGGAGCTTCTGTGAGCGTGCCGGTCGATGGTGCGGGGCGCGACATCCTGATCATCAGGCTTGGTGCCCTGGGAGATTTCGCATTGTCGTTTCCGGCTTTTGCGGCCTTGCGGGCGCATCACTCCGGCGATCGGCTCACACTCCTGACGACCAGGCCATTTGGCTCGCTGGCGGCCGACAGCCCGTGGTTCGATGAAGTGGTGATCGACACGAGGCCCAAGTGGTACGATGCAGGCGGATTATTGCGTCTGAGGCGCATCCTGCGCGAGCGCGACTTCATCTACGACCTGCAGACATCGCATCGCTCGTCCGGGTATTTTACACTCGCCGGACGACCGCCTTGGTCCGGGATTGCGCGCGGCGCGTCGCATCCGGACGCGGACCCAGGGCGAAACTCCTTGCACACGATCGAGCGGCAGCAAGGCCAGTTGAGGGCAGCCGGGGTGCCTGCGCCTGTCCCGGTCGCGCTATCATGGCTTGAAGGTCGCGGACCGGTTTTGCCGGCGCCCTATGCGTTACTCATTCCTGGAACATCGGCATCGCATGGTGGCGGCAAACGCTGGCCGGTAGCGAGATTTGGCGAGCTTGCGCAGCGCCTTTGGGGCAGGAACCTTGTTCCGGTGGTCGCAGGAAGTGCAGCGGAAGCGGCAGATGCGGCAGCTATTATGTCGGCTTGCCCGGGAGCAATCGATCTCACCGGAAAGACAAGCCTGCAGGAGCTAGCGGGGGTAGCGCACCGTGCGGCCCTGGCGATCGGCGGCGATACCGGGCCGATACATCTGGCGGCCATGATGGGCTGTCCTGTGGTGGCGCTATTTTCCGGCTTCAGCAGTCCGGCACTGGCCGCCCCACGGGGGCGTGTGACATTGGTGCGGGAGCAGCACCTTGGCGACCTGGACGTGGGCAGGGTTGAAGCCGCGTTGCCCGCGCTCTAGTTGATGCGCCTTCCAGCCAGAAGCTGTGTCCCTCGGAGACTGAAATATGCCCGCCATAACGCTGCCTGACGGCTCGGTCCGCCGCTTCGAGGCGGTGGTCACCGGCACGGAGCTGGCTGCCAGCATCGGGCCGGGCCTGGCGCGCGCGGCCCTTGCCATGAAGGTCGACGGTCGCCCGATGGACCTTTCGCGCGAGATCGCGCAGGACGCACAGGTGGTGTTCATCACCCGGCGCGATGCGGACGCGCTCGAGATGATACGGCACGACGCCGCGCACGTGTTGGCGGAGGCGGTTCAGGCGCTTTACCCGGGCACACAGGTGACGATAGGGCCTTCGATCGAAAACGGGTTCTATTATGACTTCGCGCGCAACGAGCCGTTCCGGCCGGAGGATTTCCCGGCAATCGAGGCGAAGATGCGCGAGATCGTTGCCCGCAAGGCGGATTTCGTGCGTGAGGAGTGGGACCGTGAGCGTGCCATCGCGTTCTTCGAGGAGCGCGGTGAGCGCTATAAGGCGCAGCTGATCCAGGACCTGCCCTCGAGCGAGACGATCACGATCTACCGTCAGGGCGAGTGGCTGGATCTGTGCCGCGGTCCGCACATGCGCGACACGGGTGATATCGGCACGGCGTTCAAGCTGATGAAGGTTGCTGGGGCTTACTGGCGCGGCGACCACCGCAACGCGATGCTGACACGCATCTACGGCACCGCCTGGCGCGACCAGAAGGAGCTCGATGCCTACGTGCTGATGCTGGAGGAGGCCGAGCGCCGAGACCACCGGCGGATCGGTCGCGAAATGGACCTGTTCCACATCCAGGAAGAGGCCGTCGGCAGCATCTTCTGGCATCCGAAAGGCTGGAAGCTCTACCTCACCGTGCAGGACTACATGCGGCGCCGGCTGGATGCGGCCACCTACCAGGAAGTGCGTACGCCGCAGCTGGTGGACCGGTCGCTGTGGGAGAAGTCCGGCCACTGGGACAAGTACCGCGAGCACATGTTCATTGCGGAGGTGGAGCACGAGGACAAGAGCCTGGCGCTGAAGCCGATGAATTGCCCGTGCCATGTGCAGATCTTCAATCACGGCCTGCGCAGTTATCGCGAGCTGCCGTTGCGCATGGCCGAGTTCGGCTCATGTCACCGTTACGAACCGTCCGGCGCCTTGCACGGCATCATGCGGGTGCGGGCCTTCACGCAAGATGACGCGCACATTTTCTGCACCGAGGCGCAGGTGCCGGCAGAGACGGCGTTGTTCGTCGACCTGCTGCGCTCGGTCTACGAGGATTTTGGCTTTCCGGAGTTCCGTATCAAGTTCGCAGACCGGCCTGAGGTTCGTGCCGGCGAGGAAGCGGACTGGGACCGGGCCGAGGCGGCGTTGCGGGAGGCGTGTGCGCTTGCCGGCGTGGAATATGAGCTCAACCCTGGCGAAGGGGCATTCTACGGACCTAAGCTGGAGTTCGTCCTGCGCGATGCGATCGGGCGGGACTGGCAGTGCGGGACGTTGCAGGTGGACTACGTGCTGCCTGAGCGGCTGGATGCCGAGTATGTCGGCGAGGACAGCGCACGCCACCGGCCGGTGATGCTGCACCGGGCCATCCTCGGCAGCTTCGAGCGGTTTCTCGGTATCCTGATCGAGCAATATGCCGGCCGGTTCCCGCTGTGGCTGGCGCCCGTGCAGGTGGTGGTGGCGAGCATCGTGAGCGATGCGGCGCCCTATGCGGACGAGGTGGTCGCGGCCTTGCGGGCGGCTGGCATGGAGGCGCGGGCGGACACGCGCAACGAGAAGATCAACGCCAAGGTGCGCGAGCATAGCTTGGCACATGTGCCGGTGCTGGCGGTGGTCGGGCGGCGCGAGGCCGAACAGCGGACGGTGGCTTTGCGGCGCCTCGGCAGCGACGGCCAGCAGGTGATCGGGCTGGAAGAGGCGGTCGCACTTTTGGCGCGGGAGGCTGAGGCGCCGGATGTGAAACGTCTGCAGACAGCCTAGAAGGCCAGAGCAGTGCTTGACAGGCTGGTCACATGGGGTAGGCGGGCCCATGTTGAAGGTCGGCACGCAACGGCAATGCCGCGGAGTTTTCTTGATTGGTTAAGATCTGGGCGTCAGAACAGACGCGGCAGACCATGCCGGTGACCGAAACAATTATAGGAGAGTACGATAGCAAGAGGACCTATGCCCGCTTCGCCGACCCGCGACGGGCCTCGTGTGAATGAGGAGATACGCGTTCCCCAGGTTCGCCTGATCGACCAGGACGGAGAGATGCAGGGGGTAATGACCGCCCGCGATGCGCTCTTGCGTGCCTATGCCGTTGGCCTCGACCTGCTTGAGATCAGCCCTAACGCTGACCCGCCGGTCTGCAAGATCCTCGACTTCGGCAAGTTCAAGTATGAGCAGCAGAAGAAGAAGAACGAGGCCAAGAAGAAACAGCGCGTGATCGAAATCAAGGAAGTCAAGGTTCGTCCGAACATCGACGAGAACGACTACCAGGTGAAGATGCGTGCCATGAAGTCGTTCATCGAGGAAGGCGACAAGGTTAAAGTGACGTTGCGCTTCCGCGGCCGTGAGATGGCGCACCAGGACATTGGCGTGAAGGTGCTGGAGCGCATTCGTGCGGACCTCGAGGCGGCCACCAAGGTGGAGCAGATGCCACGTATGGAAATGCGCCAGATGGTCATGGTGCTAAGCCCGAAGTAACGGTTCAGAGAGGGCGGGGGCCAGCGTTGTCGTTCCTGCCCTTTGTTTTTCCATGTCACAGCTTGTTTTGTCGTTCCGGCGGCTTCTGTCGTGCAGGATGCTCACGTCTGCTACTTTCGGTTGCGACGGGGAGAGAACAACTATGGTAAAACGAGGCATATGGGTTGCCACCGGCCTGATCGCGGCTCTGGCGCTGAGTTCAGGGCCCTCGCGGGCGGCCGGCAACGATGTTCTGACCTATCACAAGGATAATACCCGACACGGCGCCTATGAGGTGCCTGATCTTGCTCTTGGAGTTGCCAGGCACGTTCATTTGGATACGGCATTCAACGCAACGTTCCAGGGGAACGTGTATGCCCAGCCTCTCTATTATAAGCCTGAAGGCGCCGCTGCGCTCGTTATCGTGGCGACCGAGAGCAACGCAGTGCTGGCGTTCAATGCTGTAACAGGTGCTGTGGTATGGACGGCTCAGTTGCCGCCGTCGGTGGCGCTCAGCCAGCTGCCATGCGGCAACATCAATCCCGAGGGGATTACCGGAACGCCGGTGATCGATCCGAAAACCGGCACTTTGTATCTTGATGCGCTGTTGCAGACCGCAAACGGCCCTCGGCAGAATGTCTATGCGCTGTCGCTTAAGGATGGCTCGGTGCTGTCCGGTTGGCCACTCGACGTGCAGGCGGCGTTGGCGGCGCAGGGTGTTACGTTCACATCGTTGACGCAGGGACAGCGCAGTGCCGCTTTACTGTTCAACGGCAATCTCTACGTCGAGTATGGCGGCCGCTCAGGGGATTGTGGAACATATCACGGCACGGTCGTGCAGTTCACCACATCGCCGGCGGGTGTTGCGGGATCGTGGGCCACTCGCGCCAACGGCGGCGGCATCTGGGCTCAGGGCGGTATTGCCGGCGACGGGCAAAGCGTGTTTGCGACGACAGGCAACACGTTTGGGGCGCAGACCTGGAGTGACGGCGAGGCGATCCTGAGGTTGAAGCCCGGTCTCGCGCATTCGTCGAGCACGAAGGATTATTACACTCCCTCGAACTGGCAAACGCTCGATAACGAGGACGCGGACCTGGGAGGGACTGAGGCGCTACCGCTCGAAGTGCCACGCGCGAATAGCCCGGCGCCTCGGGTCATCGCCTTCGGCAAGGACGGCAACGCCTATCTGGTAAATCGTGGCAATCTTGGCGGCGTCGGTGGGGCCGCCGTGATTACAAAAGTATCGAACAGCGCAATCATCACGGCGCCGGCGATCTACAATACGAGCCGGGATGCGATGGTGGCTTTCACCAGCTTCAACACGACGGGGTGTTCGGGCACGAACATCGTGATGTTGCAGGTGACGAACACCCAGACACCGATCAAGCAGGCGTGGTGCGCGTCGTCCGGTGGGGCAGGATCGCCGATCGTCACCACAACGGACGGCACCTCGGACCCGATCGTTTGGGTTGTCGGCGCTGAGGGCGACAACCTGCTCCATGGGTTCAACGCCAAGACGGGTGCGGTGGTATTTGATGGCGGCGGATCGCCGATGGCGGGGCTGCGGCATTTCCAGACGCTGATCGCGACCGATCGCCGGCTTTATGTTGCGGCGGACAATAAGGTCTACGCGTTTACGTTCGCTAAGTAACCGAAGCCTAGGATCAGCCAGCGGCCGGCGGGTCCGGCCGCCGCTTTGAAGTGCTGGGTGCCTTAAGACTAGCCTATGAAGGCGAGCAGGTCTTCGTTTAGCCGGGTACGCTCGGTGTAGAACAGGGCATGTGGGGCGCCACCGTATTCCTTGAGTTCCGCGTTCGTAATCATGGTCGCCGCGGCACGGCCTGTAACGTCGATGGGGACGGTGGCGTCAGCGTCGCCATGGATGATCAGGGTCGGCACGGTAATCGCGCGCAAATCGGCGCGGAAATCTGTCTCCGAGAAAGCACGAACGCAGTCCAACGTGGCTTTCGGCGAGGCTTGGAGAGCCATCATGGAGGCCCATTGGAGAATTTCGCTGCTGACCGAGAAGTTCAGCATGCCGGCACCGAAGAACTGCTTGCCGAAGGTGGCAAGGAAACCGGGGCGGTCCTCCTGAAGGCCATCGATCATCTGGTCGAACACGCTGCGGTCCACGCCTTCGGGGTGATCGTCGGTCTTGAGCAGGAATGGGGTAACAGCGGCGACCAGCACGGCCTTGGAGACCCGGGCGGATCCGTGGCGGGCGAGGTAGCGGGCCACTTCGCCACCACCCATCGAGAAGCCGACGAGTGTTGCGTCGTGCAGATCCAGCTTGTCCAGCAAGGCGGCGAGGTCGTCGGCCAGGGTGTCGTAATCGTAGCCGGACCAGGGTTGGGCCGATTTTCCAAAGCCGCGTCGGTCATAGACGATGACGCGAAGGCCCTGGTTCGCCAGGAAGACGGACTGGTATTCCCAGCTGTCCGAATTCAGCGGCCAGCCGTGGATCAGGACGACCGGTTTTCCGGTGCCCCAGTCGTTGTAGTAGAGGTGCTTGCCGTCCTTGGTGTCGAAAAAGGGCATGATTTTTTCCCGTCGCCGTGTGAGGCACGCTGAACGGCTGCCGTGATGGGCCGGTTCCGCTGGGTGGGTGTGGCGATAACTTGACTTTTGGCCCGGTGGGCGCAATAGCGCTGCGATCCGGGTCATCCAGATGACACGGTCCCTGCCAAACGCGGGGACTTCGCCGCTCCGCGAGTGTTCGCGCAGCGGCGCTTTGTGCGTTGAAAGCAAGTTGGGGTGTTTTGATGTTCGACGCGCTGTCGAACAAGTTTACCGGGATTTTCGAAGGGCTCCGCAAGCGTGGGGCCCTGAGCGAAGCTGATGTCGGCGAGGCGCTCCGCGAAGTGCGGCTGGCGATGCTCGATGCCGACGTCGCATTGCCTGTGGTGAAAGATTTCGTAGCACGGGTGCGCGAGCGCGCTGTGGGCGCGGAGGTATTGGCGGCTGTCTCGCCGGGTCAGCAGGTCGCCAAGATCGTCAACGATGCGCTGGTCGAGGCTCTCGGCGGCGCGGGGGCCGTTCCGCTCAATCTGAATGCCGCACCGCCGATCCCGTTCCTGATCGTTGGCTTGCAGGGTTCCGGCAAGACGACGACGTCGGGCAAGCTGGCGCTTCGGTTGACCCAGAAGGAGCACAAGCGGGTTCTGCTGGCGAGCCTCGACACGCAGCGGCCTGCGGCACAGCTGCAGCTGGCACAATTGGCGGAGCGGGCCGGCGTTGCGAGCCTGCCGATCGTTGCGCGCGAGACGCCGGTGCAGATTGCGCGGCGGGCGATCGATACGGGGCGGCTCGAAGGCTTCGATGTCGTCATTCTCGACACCGCCGGGCGATTGTCGATCGATCAGGCGTTGATGGACGAGGTGCGCGAGATCCGCGCCGTTTCGAACCCGGTCGAGACGCTGCTGGTGGTGGACGCGATGACCGGCCAGGACGCGGTGCAGACGGCACGCGCGTTCAACGAAACGGTTGGTGTCACCGGTATCATCCTGACGCGGATGGATGGTGACGCGCGCGGCGGTGCTGCGCTTTCGATGCGGTCCGTCACGGGGGCGCCGATCAAGTTCTCGGGCTCCGGCGAGAAGATCGATGCGCTTGAGGAATTTCATCCGGAACGCGTGGCCGGCCGTATTCTCGGGCTGGGCGACATCGTGGGTCTGGTCGAGCGGGCTG
>CAZZVF010000087.1:0-9967 GCA_964657355.1 uncultured Buchnera sp. | reverse complement strand
ATGGCGGCGCGTATTGCGCCGATGGCTGCCGGTGTCGCGACCCGGACGGCGAAGATGAGCCTGCCGAGTTCTGCCGGCGCCCGCAGCGTCTCCATGGGGTAGCCGACTTGACGGGCGGATCGCTCGGCTAGAGTTTTTCCGATCGGAAAGGATCTGAAAAAGCGCCAGCCACCGAATGACGCCGAGTTGCCCTGCGCCCGTCGGTTGATCGCGTTAAAGCGATTCCTGCTCGGGCGTTGGCCGCCTGGTCGTGTCGGCCTTGGACGCGGCATCGAGGTCGGCCCGCAACTCGTCGGGGTGCCGCATGCCCTCGGCAACACCGGAAAGCGGGTCGTTCGGACCGCCGATGCCGCTCGTGTTGCCGCCCGTCTCCTGGTGCCGTTTGACCGACATGCGGTTCCACAAGAGGAATCCGACAAGCAGCGCGAACGTCACTAAAGCCAGCATGAGAATGTTGTCCAACGGCCGTCTCCTGATCTTTCACAGTCCAAAGCGAAGACGGGACGGAAGTTTTCCGGGGCCACGACAAATTCCCCCAAGTTCGAAGGATCCCCACGCCTCAGCCGCCCGAAACGTGTGCCGCCGGAGTTTTCTCCTCGGCGTGTTCTAAGTTCCTTGGCGTCGAGGACCGGTCGGTGTCAGGAGAACCTGCCCGCCGAAGACAATTCTTGTCCGACACGGCATCGCGTTCGGATAGGTCCGGGACAACATCCCCCTAAACATCATCCGGACTTAACAGCACGATCATCTCAGCCGATTTCTTATGCACCTCAGCCTCGCGCTCCAAGTTCTTTGGAAATCGGCTTCTTCCTGCCTGGATCAGCGTCTTCTTAGCCTGCGACTCATGCCAGAAGCGCGCTGCCTGGAGCGCTGCTTCCCACCCTCGCTGGTAGTCGTCGCTGTTCTCCGGGGGCGGTTTGGCCATTTGATACTTATCCTAAACGAACGAACACTCGGACCGTGGCGGCAATCCCGGCCGATAACGCGGGGTCCTGTTGCCGGCGCATCCACGTGGCGATGCGTTCCGGATCGATGCCGATTGCGCCCGCCATACCCAGGTCGGCCAGGGTGCGCACCGTCTCACGCGAGCCGAATCGGCACGATGGCGCCGGGGATTGCGTTCGGGTCGGTCATGGGCCCCTTTACGGTCGGGTGCTTGGCGGCGTCAGTGCGCGCGTGGCGCGGCGGCGGTGCGCGGATCGCCCGCGGGCAGGCACTGGAAATGGGCGGTGTAGGCAGTCGGGTAGTATGGCGTGTAGGGGTCGCCGTCCGGCCCCATGTCGACCGGCACGAACGCGCGGTTCTGGCCCTGGCAGAAGGCGGTGGCTTCGGCCAGCAGCACGCGCCGCGCCTCGGGTCCGCCGCCGAGCACGGGAGAACGCATTTCGGAGAGGAAGTAGCTGTCCGGGCCTGTCTGCAATACGCCCGTGCTGGTGCCGCAGCCGGCCAGCAAGGCGGCGGAGAGCAGGATCATCGCTCGGGTCAGGGCTTTCATGGTGCCGGGTTCCGTATCGACAGTTGGGGCAGGCGGCCAGCTTGGTGGTTGCCGGGGCATGCCGAAGGGGCCACAGGAGGAGCATCCGGCGCAAGGCTTGCAGGGCCTGCAAGCGTCGTCGATCAGGCTCCGCGTGAACTGCGCCACCCCGCCGTCGTTGAGGCGCAAGGCCTGCTCGAAGGATCCGCGTTGCATGACCCAGACCGAAGCGCGCTCTTCCGACACAAGTCCCGACCTCGATTGCCTGATCGTCGGTGCGGGCCCGGCCGGCCTGACCGCAGCCCTCTATCTAGCCCGCTTCAACCGCCGTTTTGCCATCGTGGACAGCGGCGCAAGCCGGGCCGCCTGGATTCCGAGCAGCCATAATTTCCCGGTGTTCTCGGACGGGGTCAGCGGCCCCGACATGCTGCAGCGGCTGCGCGAGCACGTCGGGCGCTACGGCGTGCGCATCCTTGGCGGCGAAGTAACGGCATTGCGACGCGCCGCCTGCGGATTCGAGGCCCAGATGGCCCTTACCGAGGGAGGCGCACACACGATGCACGCACGGCGCGTCATCGTGGCCACGGGTTCCCAGGACATCGAGCCCGATCTACCCGACCTGCCCGACGCCATGCGACGCGGGTTGCTGCGCTATTGCCCGATCTGCGACGGCTTCGAGGCGCGCGGCAAGAAAGTCGCCGTCATCGGCTACGGTGCGCGCGGACTTGGCGAGGCGGTGTTCGTCGCGCGCACCTATTCGCACGATGTGACCCTGCTGACGCTTGGGCAGAAGATGGAGCTCGATGCGGGCGATCTCGAGAAGCTGCGTGAGCACGCCATCAAGCTCGTCGAGGAGCCGATTGCCGAACTTGACGTTGAGGGCGACAGGATCACCGCGCTGCGCACCGGCACCGGCGCCTCATACCAGTTCGAAACGATGTATTCTGCGCTTGGCCTGACGGTGCGATCGGGCCTTGCCCTCTCGCTCGGCGCGCAGCATGACGGAACAGGCGCGCTCGTCGTCAACGAGCATAACATGACGAGCGTGCCAGGCCTCTACGCGGCAGGAGACACGGTGCTCGGGCTCAACCAGATCGTTGTCGCAATGGGGCATGCGGCAATTGCGGCCACGGACGTCCACAACCACTGCGAAGAGCCGACCGGGGACGAGGGCGGGGAGCCCGCGCGAATGGGCGGCGGACGCGGTGAACAATCGCACATCGCGGCCGCAGCGTAGGCGTTCCGTGCCTGAGAACGGCTGGGATTTCTGGATCGATCGCGGCGGAACCTTCACCGACATCGTCGCCCGGCGGCCTGATGGATCGCTCGTTTCGCATAAGCTGCTGAGCGAGAATCCCGGCTACGATGACGCGGCAAGTGCCGGCATCAGGCAGTTGCTCGGACTGCAGCCCGGCGAGGCAATTCCCGCCGACGTACTCCGCAGCATCAGGATGGGCACGACGGTGGCGACCAACGCCTTGCTCGAGCGAGCGGGTGCGCGCACGTTGCTCGTGGTGAACAAAGGCTTTGCCGACGCATTGCGTATCGGCAACCAGGCGCGGCCGCTTCTGTTCGACCTGGAAATCGTGCTGCCCGACATGCTCTACGAACAGGTTGTAGAAGTCTCCTGCAGGATGGCGGCCGATGGCGGCGAAGTGGCGGCGCTGGACGAAGCCGCAGCAATGGAATGCCTCCGTCAAGCGTGGAACGCCGGCATGACGGCTTGCGCCATCGCGTTGATGCACGCGTGGAAATATCCCCGGCATGAGCAGCTTGTCGGTGCACTCGCGCGTGAGGCGGGATTTACCCAGATCTCCCTCAGCCACGAGGCGAGCCCCTTGCTGCGGCTGATTCCGCGTGCGGAGACGACACTGGCCGATGCCTATCTTTCCCCTGTGTTGCGCCATTATGTGGACCGGTTGACTGCCGAACTTCACAGTACAAACCTATTCTTCATGCAAAGCCACGGCGGCCTTGCGCGGGCCGACGCGTTCCGCGGCAAGGATGCGGTGTTGTCGGGGCCGGCCGGCGGCATTGTCGGAGCCGCGCGCACGGCACAGCAAGCGGGGTTCGACCGCATCATCAGTTTTGACATGGGCGGCACCAGCACGGACGTCGCGTTGTTTACCGGAGCGTTCGAACGCAGCAGCGAGACGGAGATTTCCGGGGTGCGGCTGCGCGCGCCGATGATGGCCATCAACACGGTGGCGGCGGGCGGCGGATCAATCCTCCATTTCGACGGTATGCGCACCCGGGTCGGGCCGGATAGTGCGGGCGCCGATCCTGGGCCAGCCTGCTATCGGCGCGGCGGTCCACTGACGGTGACGGATGCCAATATCTGCGCCGGGAAACTCCAGCCCAGGCATTTTCCAGCCATCTTCGGACCAGGTGGAAACGAGCCGATGGACCATGCCGCCGTCCTGACGCAGTTCGAGCAGTTAGCCGCCCGCATTTCATCGGATACCGGCAGGAACAGCGATGTGCGCGATGTCTCCGAGGGCTTCCTGCGCGTGGCGGTCGCCAACATGGCGAATGCCATACGCGAAATATCCGTCCGAAAAGGCCACGATCCGGCTGGCATGGCGCTGCAATGCTTCGGCGGGGCAGGGGGGCAACACGCGTGCCTGGTCGCCGACGAACTCGGCATGGACACGGTGTTTATTCATCGCCTCGCCGGCGTTCTCTCCGCCTACGGCATGGGCCTGGCCGAACAGGCCGAATTGCGCGAACAGGCAGTCGAAAAGCCGTTATGCGAGGCCCTGCTTCCCGAACTTGAAGCGCTGACCGACATGCTTGCACGTACCGGGGCCGAGGCACTTGGCGAACAGGGTGCACGACCGGGCGCTTCGAGCGTGACCAAAAGCGTGAAGCTGCGTTATGCCGGGACCGACGCCGCCCTCGGTGTTCCTCTGGGCTCGTTGGAGCAGATGCAAGCCGCGTTCACCGATGCTCACCGCGCGCGCTTCGGGTTTGTGACAGAAGGCCGAACGCTGATTGCAGAGGCTGTTTCCGTCGAGGTGACGCAGCCTGGTGAAGCCGTGCCCGAACACGACATCGCGGCGCGTTATAGCGGGTCATTGTCGGCGATCGACGAGGTCGAGATCTGGAGCGGCGGCCGCGCGCATGAAACGCCCGTGTTCGATCGTGACGCGATGTGGGCGGGCGACTCTGTCGCGGGTCCAGCCCTCATCAAGGAAGCGAACAGCACCATCGTGGTGGAACCGGAATGGAGCGCCGAAATGACGCGGCATGGCAATCTTGTGCTGCGTCGTACGAAGCTGCGCGTCGGCTCGGAGACATACGATATGGGCCGTGCCGATCCGGTGCTGCTCGAGTTGTTCAACAATCTGTTCATGAGCGTGGCCGGGCAGGCGGGCGCGGTTTTGCAGAACACTGCCATGAGCGTGAACATCAAGGAGCGTCTCGATTTCTCCTGTGCGATCTTCGACGGCGAGGGGTGGCTGATAGCCAACGCGCCTCACGTGCCGGTGCATCTCGGCGCCATGGGCGAAAGTGTTGCGGCTGTCATTCGCCAGCGCAGCACCGGCGCCGAACGCCTGAAGCCGGGCGATGTCGCGGCACTGAACAATCCGTATCGCGGCGGCACGCATCTTCCGGATGTGACGGTCGTCACGCCAGTCTTCGACGAGCAAGCCGAACATATACGGTTCTTCGTCGCCTGCCGCGCCCACCATGCGGATATCGGCGGCATTGCGCCGGGTTCGACGCCGTTCGATTCGACTACGTTGGAGCATGAAGGCGTGGTGATCGACAACTTTCTCCTGGTTGAAGCCGGCAGCTTTCGCGAGGCGGCATTTCGGGCCTTGCTCACCGGCGCGGCCTACCCGGCGCGCAGCCCGGATGTGAACGTGGCCGACATCAAGGCGCAGATCGCGTCGAACGAGGCCGGAGCTGCCGAACTACGGAGAGTCATTGCCGCCTATGGCTGGAACATGGTGCGTGCCAATATGGCCCATGTTCTGGAAAACGGGGCTGAAGCCGTGCGGCAGGCCATTGCGAAACTCAGCGATGGCGCATTTCACTATACGATGGACGATGGCTCGCCGCTAAGCGTGGCGGTGCGCATCGACCGCGACGCAAGAACCGTGGTCGTGGACTTCACGGGCACCGGCCCGCAACGCTCCGACAACTTCAATGCGCCACCCGCCATCACACGCGCCGTCGTTCTCTACGTGTTCCGCTGCCTGGCGGGGACCGACATACCGCTCAACGACGGCTGTATGGAGCCGATAACCATTGTCATCCCGGAAGGAACGTTTCTCTCACCCGAGCCAGGTGCCGCTGTCGTGGCAGGCAACACGGAGGTCAGCCAAGCGGTGTGCTGCGCCCTGTTCGGAGCCCTCGGCGTCATGGCATCGAGCCAGGCCACGATGAACAACTTCCTGTTCGGCGATGCCACGCGGCAGTACTACGAAACCATTTGCGGCGGTTCCGGGGCAGGGTGCCAGTTCCACGGCCAGTCCGCCGTGCAGACGCATATGACGAACACCCGCATGACCGATCCGGAAGTGCTGGAAATGCGCTATCCGGTCAGGCTCGAAAGCTTTGCTATAAGGTGCAATTCGGGCGGCCTAGGGCAGTTCCGCGGTGGCGACGGAGTGGAACGGCGGTTGCGTTTCCTCGAGCCCATGACAGCGACGATCGTCGCTTCCCGTCGCGCCGTGGCACCTTTCGGGCTATGCGGCGGCGGCGACGGGAAAACGGGAGAACAGTGGGTAGAGCGTGCCAACGGCGACACGCTCACCCTTGCCGGAACTGCCCGCGTCGAGGTCGATCCCGGCGACACGGTGGTGATCCGCACGCCAGGCGGCGGAGGCTACGGAAGTTAGGCGGCCTGTGCGTGCGCAACCTTGTAGCGTGACGCTGACTGATCGCGTGACAGGTTCGGGCCGAACTCGCGCCGCGTCCATTTAAACGCCGGCGGCGATGCGCCCCGTGAGAAGGGCCCGCAAAGCTTCGAGGCCGGTGACGATCTCGCCGCCGCTGGCCCGGATGAAATACTCCACCTGAAGATTGACCACCGCCCCCTCGTTGTCAGCCGCGAGCCTCATGTCGCCGCGATAACCAAGAACGGTTTTCCCGCGCGCGAAGCCATAGCCGATTTCGGCAGCGGTGCCGCTATCCACATCTGTCCCGTCCAGCACGGCCACGATCGTGTCGCATGCCTCGATCCCTGCTGTGTTGTTGCGGGCAATATCCTGGTTCAGTGCCGACCAGGCCGCCTTGCGTTCGCTCGACACCTTCATGGCCGCGACGGCGTCCATCCGCGCTGCATCCGTGAGAGTCCATGGGTCGATCACGCTCGCACCACAGCCCTCGATCAGGGGGATCAACGTGTCGTAGTGAAACAAGCGGCCTGCTTCGGAAAACCCGAGCGGCCCTGCGAGGTAAACCTTCAAAAATCCGCTCCTGCCATGTACCGGTTCCGGCCATGTAACGGTGCAAACTGGCGTGGCCTGCCATGAAAAAGCCCCGAGCACGCCGCATCCGCGCCGCCGTCGGCCCCTTATTGCATTATATCGCAGGAGCATGGTCATGACCGAAGACAAGACAGAGCGCGGCCGCCTCGGCCAGGATCTCGCTTTCGTGCGTCCAGAAGGTGCCGCACAGACGCGGATCAGTGATCTGCGGGGGCGCGTCGACACCATCGAGGACTCCATCGGCAACCTGGCATGCTCGCTCCAGGCTATTCGTCATATCCAGACGGTTTTTCTATCCGTCATCCTGCTCCTGCTTGGCGCCTTCATTGCCGCAACCATCGTGTTCGGCTTTATGGTCAACAGTGATATGCGCGCCCTAAACGCCCGACTCGACCTCGACATTCAGGCTCGTGCATCGGACCAGGCCGCAGCGGATGCCCGGCTCGACCGCTTCATCGACAGCGAGTCGGCACAGAATCGCGCCGCATCCTCGCAGCCTCTGATGCCGCCTTTGCGCTCACGTCCCTAAGCGGCGACGGTGCCCCGGCACTCCCCGAACCCAATCGCCACGAACCCCTTCCGTTCGCAGCGCGCCGTCAGCACGATCTCGTCGCCATTTTCCAGGTAGCCGCGCGTCTCGCCATCGGGCAGCGTGAACGGCCGAGCGCCACCCCGTGTCAATTCCATCAGGCTACTGAGCTGGTCGTCGGACGGTCCTGAAATCGTGCCCGTGCCGAGCAGGTCGCCTGGCTGTAGATTGCAGCCGCCGCTGCTGTGATGCGCCACCATTTGCGCCGGCGTCCAATATAGATATTGCGCGTTTGAGGTGATGATTTGTACTTCGTCCGCGCCCTCGCGCCGCATGCGCTGCGTGCGCAGTGCGACGCGCAGATCGATGTCGAGACCGCCGCGGAACTTGTCCTGCTCGTCTGCAAGGTAGTCGAGCGGCGCGGGATCTTCTTCATCGCGCTGGAACGCAGGAATGCGGAACGGCGCCAGCGCATCCTGCGTCACGATCCATGGCGAGATCGTCGTGAAAAAATTCTTCGCCAGGAACGGGCCGAGCGGCGCCACTTCCCAGGCCTGGATATCCCGCGCGGACCAGTCGTTCAGCAAACAAAATCCGGCAATGTGGCGCCCGGCGTCGGCAATCGGCACGGGTTCACCCAGAGCGTTGCCTTGACCTACAAACACGCCGAGCTCGAGTTCCAGGTCGAGCCGCGTCGTCGGCCCGAACACCGGCGGCGCCTCGGCGTCCTGCCGGCGTTGACCGTTCGGCCGCCGGACGATGCCGCCGCTCACCTGCACGGAGGACGCGCGCCCGTGATAGCCGATCGGCACCCATTTGTAATTCGCAGGCAGGCTCTGTCCCGGGCGAAGGATCTTGGTCGCCGCCGTGGCGTGGTAAATGCCCGCATAAAAATCCGTGTAGTTCGGCACGGAAACCGGCAGATGCATGGTGCAGCGTGATTGTTCGTGAAGCAGGTCGTGCCGTTGCGGCGACGCGGACTCCAGGATACGGCTCACCGCACGACGCAGCGCACGCGACGCGTTCGCGCCCAGCGCGAGCAGCGGGTTCAGCACGGAACCGGACGCAGCCCTTGCAGCCTCGGCAGCATCGCCTTCGAACAGCCCCGTCTCGCTTGCGGCTCCAAGATCGAAGATGGCATCGCCGATCGCTATACCGCCGCGCGGCTTCGTGTCCCCGTTGCTGAAAATGCCGAGCGGCAAATTCTGGATCGGGAAGTCGGTGACTGCATCGTTGGCCGACGCCACCCAGCTCGTCCGTGCCGGATCGTGTGTTTCGTCAATGAAGCTGCCAGCTTCCGGACCAATCATATCGCTCCCCTCAGCACGGCACTGCTTCGTTCAACGTCACCAGCTTCCAGCCTTCGCTGAACCGTTCAAGCACGCTCAGCGACAGGTTCTGCACCGACATGTGCAGCGCCGCGTGGGCGCCCACACCCAGCGCATGCGCCACCGCGGCACGGATCGCGCCGCCATGGCTGATCGCGACCACGTCCCGCCCTGCATGCTGCTCCGCCAGTCGGTCCATCGCGCTGCCGACACGCAGCACGACCTGGTCCATGCTCTCGCCGCCCGGCGGCACTTCAGCGGCGCCCAGCGGCCAGAACGCGTGTCCGGGCGAGCGTAACCGCGCGGGCAGATCTGCATGCGCAAGACCCTGCCATTCACCGAGATCCTGTTCCGTCAAGGCAGGTTCCACGGACGGCGTCACCGCGGGATAACCGGCCCGCTGTATCGCCGCCGCCGTGCTGTGGGTTCGCTGCAACGGTGTCACCAGCCACACAGCCTCGCGTGGAAGCCTGCCGGCCAGTGCTGCATAGGACGATTTCTGCGCCACCAGGGTGTTCTGGCAAAGCGGCACATCCATCCGCCCGTAAAGGACGGCGCGTGCATTTTCCTCGACGAGTGCGTGACGCAGCAGCCAAAATCGTGTGCAGGGCATCGATAATTCCGTGGTGACTTCGGTTACTCGCCTGAACCAAATGGCTGGTGAGTGTTTGTTGCGGACGAAGCAAAGCCTGCTTTTCTGAAGAAAAGCAGCAAAAGACTTTTTGAGCGCTGTCGCGGCACTATCCGGCAGCGAGCGCATTTATAACCAAGAGTCTTTTGGTTCTTCTTTCCAAAAAAGAACCGCTTCCTCTTGCCTCACTCACCAATGTTCATCAACGCCCCATTGCGCCGGGCAGCATGAAACTGCTGCAGGAAAAGCGCCGATGCCGCTATCATCCACAGCACGTTCAGCCCGAATGCCCAGGCCAGATGATCCCACCGAATGATACCCTGGCTGACGTCAGCGCGAACACCTTCGAATACATGGGCGGCCGGCATCGCGAGTGCAATCGGCTGCAGCCAGTGCGGCATGATGGCGACCGGATAATACACCGCGGCAAACGGCGACAATCCGGCGAGCATGGACCACACCAAACTCTCCGCCCCGCCGCCCTGGCTCAGGATTAGGGATATGCATCCCAGCGCAATCCACCACCCCATCAACATCAAATTTAACGCAAACAAAATCAGCACC
>CAZZVF010000086.1:0-10038 GCA_964657355.1 uncultured Buchnera sp. | reverse complement strand
AGCCAGGAGATTGCGCAAGCTCGATTGTGGATGGGTGTCCCCCAGCGCATCCCAGGCCTCGTCGTCGAGGCCACCGCGCGCCGCATCCGGTTCGAGCCCCGGCAGAACCACAAGCCCGTCGGGCAGGTGGGCGACGACCTTGAGCAACCGAGCGACTGCGGGAATGGCACCCGTGGTTCCCGCCACCACGACAGGCACACCAGGGGGTGCCGCACTCCACGATGCCGCCTGCGCGTCCAGCAACCCACGTTGCCGCGCAGCCACGTCGATCAGTCCCTGCTCCTCGAGCCACGCCGGCCACGCGCGGGTGACGATCGACAGAAAGGCGAGGGTGACATTCCAATGCTCGGCGAAATCCCCACCTGCTGCGCCGGGCAATGTCGTCGCCAGATCGATCTCCGCCCGCGCCGCCTCGTCGAGCAGGTTCGCCAATTCCGCGGCCAGCAGCCACGCCCGATCCGCGGTGCGCGGCGCCCCGCCATGCCCGTTCATGGCAAGCACAAACCTGGTCAGGATTGCGAGCCGCACTGCAGGGGCGACCGCTTGCCCCACGCTCAGCGCACCCGCCATGGCGAGCGGCTCTTCACCGAGCCCACCCAACGGAACGATGCGCGGTAACAACAACGGCCGGCCACCACCTTGGGCGAGGAAAGCCTCGGTCAGACCGCGCACGGCGCGGCGCGTCGGAACGACGAACAAGCCATCCGCCACCCGCAAGGGATCGCCGCCGGCCCTCCCCAACCACCAGGCGGCAAGAGCGTCCAGGAACGCCACGTTCGGCGGGATCGTCGCCAGTGAAGGCGCCAGGCTGCGTCCACCCGCCACAATCATCCGCCGGCTGCCATCAGGTCGTAGGCCCGGTAACCTGCGCCGCGAGGGCGTATTCCGCCTCGTCGAGATCCTCCGGCCTGGTCAGGTGGAACCACAGCCCGTCATGCACCACGGCCACCAGCCGGCCGGCCTCGATCGCGCGATCCCAGACATCGTTCATCGATCCCGCTCCGGCCGCCCCTTCGAACAGCGCCGGCCGGGCGAGTGTCACGCCGGCGTAGATATACGGAGCGATTTCGCGCTCGCGGCGTCGTCGCGGCAAACCCATGCTGCTGAGGAAGAAATCGCCCGCCCCGACATCGGCATGCACCTGGAACGTGCGGTGCACCAGGATGACGCCATGCACGGCGTCGCTGAAGCTTTGGCAAAGCCGGTCCAGCGTCGGCACCGGACCATCCAGCCAGAGGCTGTCGCTGTTGACGACGAAGAAGGGCCGGCCTCCCGCCCCTAGCAAGCCTTCCGCAAGCGCCGCTACGACCGCCCCTCCGGTGTCGAGCAGGCTTTCCTCCCGGCGCAACAGGGTGCGCGGCGAGGGCGGCCTCAGTCGCAGATGCTCTTCCAGCTGGTCGGCATGCCAATGTGCATTCACCACCACGCGGCCGACCCCGGCGCCCGCTAGCCGGTCGAGCGCATGGTCCAGCAGGGCACGCCCCCCGAGTTGCAGCAGGGGCTTTGGCGTCGTTTCCGTCAGTGGACGCATCCTGCGGCCAAAGCCGGCGGCAAGCAGGATGGCATCTTCGGCGACCGTCATGGCCGCACTCTCCTCCAACCGGACGCGCCGTTGCAAACAGGCCCTCCGGCTTTCATCAGCAGCGCTGCCATGCGAGGATGCCGTTAACGTTAAACGCTCGGGAAGAAGCAACCTTGACCGCAATCAACGCTGTGGCCGACCTGGCACTAGAGGGCGGCATTGCCGTACTGACCCTCGACTCCCCTCCTGTGAACGCCCTCTCGGCCGCCGTCCGTTCGGGGATCGCGGCAGGTATCGCACGTGCTGCGTCCGACCCGTCGGTTGAAGCCATCGTATTGATCTGCGCCGGCCGCACATTCATTGCGGGCGCCGACATTACCGAATTCGGCAAGCCAATGCAGGAGCCTTCGCTGCACGCGGTCATCGACGCCATCGAGGCCAGCACAAAGCCAGTCATTGCAGCAATCCACGGCACGGCTCTCGGCGGCGGCCTCGAAACCGCCCTGGCCTGCCATTTCCGCGTGGCCGTCCCAAGCGCCAGACTCGGCTTGCCCGAAGTTAAGTTAGGATTGTTACCGGGCGCCGGCGGCACGCAGCGCCTGCCCCGGGTCGTGGGCGTTGCGAAAGCGCTCGACATGGTAACGTCCGGCACGCCGATCGGCGCCAGACAGGCCGAAGAAACCGGACTCGTCGACGAGCTCGCACCCGAAGGCGGCCTACGCGACTTCGCCCTCACATTCGCCCGCCGCGTGGTCGACGAAAAGCGGCCTTTAAAGCGCGTGCGCGACCTGCCGGTGCAAGCGGATCCAGGCGTGTTCGACGCTTTTCGCAAAGCCAACGCGCGCAAGTTCCGCGGCTTCGACGCCCCCGAATACAACATCCGGTGCATCGAGGCGGCCGCCACGCAGAGCTTCGACGAGGGCCAGCAGACCGAACGCCGCCTGTTCATGGAGCTGATGAACGGCACGCAGAGCAAAGCGCAGCGCTATCTGTTCTTTGCCGAGCGCGAAGCGGCAAAGATCCCGAACCTCGCCAAAGGAACGCCGGTTCGCGACGTCAGGAAAGTCGGCATCATCGGCGCCGGCACGATGGGCGGCGGCATCTCGATGAACTTCCTGTCGGCCGGCCTCCCGGTCACCATCGTCGAGACGAACGAAGCGGCTCTGCAGCGCGGCGTCGGCGTCATGCGCGGCAATTACGAAAACACCGCGAAAAAAGGCCGCCTCACCACCGAACAGGTGGAACGCAACATGGGCCTGCTCACGCCCAGCCTGTCGCTCGACGACCTTGCCGATTGCGACCTGGTGATCGAGGCCGTGTTCGAGAACATGGACGTGAAACGCGAGATCTTCTCGAAGCTCGACAGTATCGTGAAACCGGGTGCGATCCTCGCGAGCAACACGAGCTACCTCGACATCGACGCAATTGCCGGCATGACGAAGCGCCCGGAAAGCGTCTGCGGCATGCATTTCTTCTCGCCGGCGAACGTCATGCGCCTGCTCGAAGTCGTCCGCGGCGAAAAAACCGCTCCGGACGTTCTGGAAACGGTCATGCAGCTCGCCCGCAAGATCGGCAAGGTCGCCGTCGTCGCCGGCGTCTGTCATGGGTTCATCGGCAACCGCATGCTGGAACTGCGCCAGCGCGAGGCGAACAAGCTGATCCTGGAAGGTGCTATGCCGTGGGATGTGGATCGCGTGATCTACGATTTCGGCTTTCCGATGGGGCCTTTTCAGATGGCCGATCTCGCAGGTCTCGACATCGGCTGGTCCGCCGAAACCTCCAAGGGCGTCACACTGCGCGACCAACTCTGCGAACGCGACCGGCGTGGCCAGAAAACCCGGTCAGGTTTCTACGATTATGACGCCAACCGCGAGCGCACGCCGTCGCCGATCGTGGAAGAACTCGTGCTGCGCCAGTCGGCCGAAAAGGGCGTCACGCGCCGCCAGATCTCCGATCGGGAGATCCTCGAACGCTGCATCTACCCGATGATCAACGAAGGGGCGCTGATCCTCGAAGAAGGCAAGGCGTATCGCGCGTCCGACATCGATATCGTCTGGCTGAACGGCTACGGCTGGCCGGCCTATCGCGGCGGACCGATGTTCTACGCGGACACGGTCGGGCTCGGTCCGGTGGTCGCAAAACTGCGCGAATTCCAGGCCATGTCCGAAGCCGACTTCAAGCCGGCACCCCTGCTCGAGCGGCTCGCCTCGGAAGGCAAAGGCTTCACCGGCTGAACCGTACATCTGCAAGCTAGGTTTCGGCAGCCACATTGAGCCGGGCCGGCGTGGGCCCTAAGCTCACGCACCTGGCCCGAGGAACGGATTGGATGCACCGCGAACTGATACTGCATATCGGCCTGTCGAAGACCGGATCGAGCTCGATCCAGCGGGTCCTGGCAGGGCAGCGGGAGGCGTTGGCGACCCGGGGGGTATTCTATCCACGCAGCCCGGGTTGGGAAAACCACGCATTGCTGCCCGCATCCGTTGTCGCCGACCCAAATGCCATGTGGGACGTCCATCCAGGCACCTGGGAGGGCATGAAGCCCGAGGCCAGGCTGGCGCTGTTCCGGGAACAGTTCGCCGCCGAACTGGACGGAATGCCGGCGGACGCAACCCGCTGCATCCTGTCCGCCGAACAATGCGGCAGTGTTCTGACTCAGGACGCCGATGTGGTGCGCCTCGCCGAACTGCTGCGCCGCTGGTTCGATCCTATCCGCGTCGTCGTTTACCTGCGCAGGCAGGACAAGCACGCGGCGAGCGCCTACACGCAGTCGCTGCGCACCGGCATCCTCGAGCCGCCCAAATTGCCGGAAGGCGGTCCTGCAGACCTTCTCCAATACGACTACGGCGGATTGCTCGACCGCTGGGCCGCCGCGTTCGGCGACGACGCCATGACCGTGCGAATTTTTGAACGCGAGCGCATGACAGGCGGTGACGCCGTCGAGGATTTCCTCTCGCTTGCCCGCATCGAGTTGCCGGCACTCGACGAAAACCCCGACAAGCTCAGCAATCCCTCGGTCGACCTCGCAGGGCAGGAGTTGCTGCGAAGGGCCGGCGCACGCTTCCAGGCCGAATCCGGCGGCAAGCTGTGGCGCGACTCACCCGCTTGGCGCCGCCTCACGATGTCCATCACCGAAGCCATGCCAGGTCGTGGATGGAGCCCGACCAAAGATGAGGCGCGCGAATTCATGGCGCGGTTTGCCAAAACGAACGAACAGGCCCGCACCCGCTTTCTTCCGGACCTTCCCAGCCTCTTTTCGCAAGAGTTCTCCGACCTTCCCGATACCCAGAAGGCACTTCCTTCCGACGCCATCATTGATGCGGCTTTGTCGGCGCTCATGCACGAAGTCGCTGTCGGTGCCAAACGCCAGGCGGAAGCGGCAATGGCCCAGTTCCGGCTGCACCGCAAATTGGGCGACAAAGGCCCGATGCGAACCAACTTGGTCCGCGCCGTGCGCTTCGATCCCGATCTTCTCGTGGCTCGCTTCTGCCTGATCGAGTTCTTCATCGAGGAAGGCGACCTGCGACAGGCCCGGGAACACGCGGAAGCGGCGCTGCGCATCGCACCCAAAAACCCGAAGGCGATCCGCCTCGACAGGATCGCACGCGGCGAGGTGCCTGTGCCCAAGCGGGAAGCGGTCGACTGAACCGGGGCCACCCCGATCCGATGCTAACCTCACGACGCCACCATGCTAGAGCATCGTCCGACCGAATGGGGTAACCTGTCGGATAAAGATGCTGGCCAAAACAAAGAGCTAGAGTTTTCCGATCCACTTCGGTCGGAAAATGCTCTAGCTTTCCGGCAAAACAAGGTTCCTGAAGAACCAGTTGCGGGAGACGGGCCATGGACGATATGATGGAGATCGGCTTCTCGAAGCATATGATCGACCCGGCGCGCGCCGAAACGGTGCTCGCGACCGACCCATACGCAATTCCGCTCGAAGACCTGAATCCCGCCCAGCCAATCCTGTTTCAGCACGATCGCATGTGGCCGTATTTCGCGCGCCTGCGCGCCGAGGCGCCGGTGCATTACTGCCGTGACAGCGAGTTCGGCCCCTACTGGTCGATCACGCGCTACCGCGACATCCTGAAGATCGAGGTCAACACGGACATCTTCTCGTCCGACGTGCATCGCGGCGGCATCGTGATCCGTGATCCCGAGCCCGATTTCGTCATGCCGATGTTCATCGCCATGGACCCGCCGCAGCACGATCTGCAACGCGCGGCGGTCAATTCCGTGGTTGCTCCCACGAACCTCGCACGCCTCGAAATCCTGATACGGGAGCGTGCTGCAGACATTCTCGACAACCTGCCGGTCGGCGAGGTTTTCGACTGGGTCGATCGCGTCTCCATCGAGCTTACAACCCAGATGCTGGCAACGTTGTTCGATTTCCCGCAGGAGCAGCGCCGGCGCCTCACACGCTGGTCGGATGTGGCAACAGCCATTCCAGGAACCGGCCTGATCGACAGCGAGGCACAGCGCCAGGAAGAATTGCTCGAATGCCTGATGGCGTTCACCGAGTTGTGGAACCAGCGCGTCAACGCGCCGCCCACGGGCGACCTTATCTCGCTCATGGCGCACGCGGATGCGACGCGCGAGCAAACACCGATGGAATACCTCGGCAACCTACTGCTTCTCATAGTCGGCGGCAACGACACCACCCGCAACTCGATCACCGGCGGCCTCTACGCGCTCAACAAGCACCCCGAGCAATACCAGAAGCTTCTTGCCGACAGTGCGCTTATCGCGAACATGGTACCCGAGGTCATCCGCTGGCAGACACCGCTCGCCCATATGCGACGCACCGCTTCACGGGATTTCGAATTTGAAGGCCACAAGATCCGCGAGGGCGACCGCGTGATCATGTGGTACGTGTCGGGCAACCGCGATCCGGACATGATCCCGAACCCGGACGATTTCGATATCACGCGGGATCGCCCCCGGCGGCATCTCTCCTTTGGCTTCGGCATCCATCGCTGCCTTGGCGAGCGCCTGGCCGAGCTGCAGCTCCGTGTGATGTGGGAGGAGATCCTGCGGCGCTTCGGCCGGATCGAGGTCGTCGAAGAGCCGAAACGCGTCTACTCCTCGTTCGTCAAGGGCTATCAGAACCTGCTCGTTCGAATACCGCCGGAAAGCGTCCGCCGCGGTTGAGGTCAGACGCGCCCCGCTTCACTTCCGTGTGTTAGAGCATCATCCGACCAGATGGGGTCACCCGTCTGATAAAGATGCTCGCCAAAACAAAGAGCTAGAGTTTTTTGCGATCCACTTCGATCGGAAAATGCTCTAGCACGCAGGCCATGACTAAGTTCGAGATCGCAGGCGGGGAGACCACGCTCAGGGCGGCACTCCGCGTAGCACTTGCCGATGCGCCATTCGGGACCGGCTTGCTCGTGAATGCGGAGGCCGACGCTGAGCCAGAGGTCGTGGTGGCGCGCAGCCTTACTTTCGCGGAGTCTACACCCTCCGACATGGAGGCGGTCGTCGTGACCCTTATCAATCAGGCGCAAGCGGGGCTAAACCACTGGCGGTCACACGCGGCCTGCGCGGCTCTATGGGCCTTCACGCGAGAAGCGGCCTTGAGCTGGGCGCCGCGACGGGTCCGGTTCAACGCGATCGGGCTCGGCACAGCGCCCTTTTCGCCCTGGGAAGACAGCTCACAGGCGAGCCGTCCGGCCTTCACAATGCCGGCGCAGGCCGCGACCACAGCGGACATCGTGCGCACCGTGCTGGCTATCGTCGGCCTACCATCGATGACAGGTCAGATCATCCGGCTCGGGGGCAGCGTCGCCGGACCGCAGGCCGGCTGATGGAAGCGCCCCGCCTTGCCGATGCCACGCGGAAGCTGCGGCATGTGTTCTTGCGCGACATGGTCCTCCAGGCGAGTATCGGCGTGCATGCCTTCGAACATGCCGCCCGGCAGCGTATCCGGGTGAACATCGATCTCGGCGTCGACGACGACGGAACACACAAGCTGTCGCGCGCGGCCCCGCATATGCGGGACGAGTTAAGCCGTGTGGTTGACTATGAGGCGGTCGCCAACGCCGTCCGAAGCATCGTCGCATCTGGGCACGTCAAGCTGGTCGAAACACTGGCGGAACGGCTTGCCGACAGTTGCCTGGAAGATCCAAGGGTGCACGTTGTTCGCATCCGTGTCGAAAAACTGGACATACTGCCGGATGTGGCATCGGTGGGTGTTGAAATTGAGCGGCACGCACGTCCCTCGTGACGCCGTATCCTCGTTTAATCCCCTATTCGGCGTTGACTTGTAGCCTTTTCAACGGTGTAGCCTTGTATGTTGTTTCCATGACGCCGCTCATCCGGATTGACTTTGATTATCAACAGTTTGTCTAAAGAAGTAAAACACGCCTGATTGTAATTGGCATTTCCGAAACCGCTCTCCGGCAAGCTTAAAAGCGGTTTAGTCCACAGACTTATCCACAGCGCCGTGCCGCTTCGTCGGCACTTGAGCGAACGGGCGTTCACACCCACCCTTGGTGGCAATGTCAGACACCGAAGCAGCCTCATCAAATACAGCCGCAGGCACGTCGGGCGTGGCTGCCATCGAGGCAACGCTCGGCACACTGCCGCTCGGTCCAGGCGTCTATCGGATGCTCGATGGCAAGGGCGATGCCCTTTATGTCGGCAAGGCGCGCAGCCTCAAGAAACGTGTTGCGGCCTACACCCAGCCGGCCAGGCTCGAAGAACGGCTGCGGCGCATGGTGCGCGAAACCGTCAGCATGGAGATTGTCACCACCCACACCGAGGCGGAGGCGCTTCTCCTCGAAGCCAACCTCATCAAGCGCCTCAAGCCGCGCTACAACATCGTGCTCCGCGACGACAAGAATTACCCGTGGCTGATGCTGGCGGAGGATCACGCCTTTCCACAGATCACCAAGCACCGCGGCGCCCAGGCGAGGCGTGGCAGCTACTGGGGCCCGTTCGCATCCGCTTGGGCCGTCAACCAGACGGTGACAGCCATGGAGCGGGTGTTCCAGCTGCGATCCTGTGCCGACACGGTGTTCGCGTCTCGCACTCGCCCATGCCTGCTGCACCAGATCAAGCGCTGCAGCGCACCCTGCGTGGATAAGATCTCGAGCGAGGACTACGCCCGCACCGTTGCCCAGGCGAAAGGCTTCCTTTCCGGCAAGAGCGCGCAGGTGCAGCGCGAGATCTCAGCCGAGATGGAAGCCGCCAGCGAAGCCATGGAGTACGAACGTGCGGCCGCCTTGCGGGACCGGATCCGTGGCCTCACCCATGTCCAGGGCAGCAGCGTCATCAACCCGGCTGGACTGACCGACGCCGACATCATCGCACTCTGGCAGGTCGCCGGCCAAAGCTGCGTCCAGGTGTTCTTCATCCGCGGCGGCCGCAACAACGGCAACCGGGCGCATTTTCCGAGCAGCGTGAAGACCGACGAACCGGGCGAAATCCTCGCTGCCTTCATCGCCCAGTTCTACGACGACAAGCCGCCGCCGCCGCTCATCCTGGTGAACCACGACCTGCCCGAGCAGGAGCTCGTCGCCGACGCGCTGACTTTGAAATCACCGCGACGGGTGGAAATCGCCAATCCGCGGCGGGGCGAGAAATGCGCCGTGGTGAAGCACGCCGAAACCAACGCGCGCGAGGCCTTGGAGCGCAAGCTCGCCGAAAGCGCGGGTCAGACCAAACTACTCGAAGGCGTCGCCGCCCTGTTCGAGCTGCCGGCGACGCCCGAACGCATCGAGACCTACGACAACAGCCACATCATGGGCTCGAACGCGTATGGCGTGATGGTCGTCGCTGGCGCCGAAGGATTCCGCAAGAACGCCTACCGCAAATACACGATCCGCGGCCCGATCACACCGGGCGACGACTTCGCCATGATGCGCGAAGTGTTGGAACGCCGGTTCGCCCGGGGACAGAAGGAACAGCAAGAAGGCGCCCCAGCGACCGACTGGCCGGACATGGTGCTGATAGACGGCGGCGCGGGCCAGTACTCCGCAGCGCGCGGCGTGCTGGACGATCTTGGCGTGACCGACGTGCTGCTCGTCGCCATCGCGAAGGGGCCCGACCGGGACGCCGGGCGCGAGTGGTTCCACACCGCCGGCCGCACGCCGTTCCAGCTGCCGCCCCGCGATCCCGTGCTGTATTACCTGCAACGCCTGCGCGACGAGGCGCACCGCTTCGCGATCACCACGCATCGTGCCGGCCGGTCCAAGGCGCTCATCACCAGCGAGCTCGACGAGATCGAAGGCATCGGCAGCGCCCGCAAGCGCGCCCTGCTGAACCATTTCGGCAGCGCCCGCGGGGTGAAGCAGGCTGGTCTCGAAGACCTGCAGGCCGCACCGGGCATTTCGCGCGAGACGGCCAAGAAGATCTACGCTCACTTTCACGCGTGAACCGCAAAGGAGCGGATAATGGCAGGCATCATCACCCGGCGAACAATCCTGACCGCGCCAGCGCTTGCAGCGGCAGGCGCCTGGGCCACGATCGCGGGCGGTGCGGAAGATGGCTCAGTCAGGCTGATCCTCGCCACG
>CAZZVF010000085.1:0-10269 GCA_964657355.1 uncultured Buchnera sp. | reverse complement strand
TCGTGCCGGTCTTGCCGGCCACGGGGAAGCCGGGCAGATCGGCGGCGCGGCCGGGGTTCGCGCCCGCCAGTTGTTCGCTCCGCTGCACCAGCCCCAGGCTGTTCAGGAAAGCGCCTTGGGAGACCGGCCCGAAAGCCCGCGCTCCGGCGCGGTTGGCGGCGCGCCGGAGGGCGGCAAAATCCACATGCGCGGTAAGGTCGGCGCAACCCGCATCGGCGAGGGGATCGGCCGCTCTGCCGTCGCGCAGCGCCTGCAGCGTGTCGCCGGGCCCGCTTTCGGAGCGGCCATAATCCAGCAGCAGGGCGGCGCCTCCATCGTTCGCAAGGCGGAAGGCCAGCTCGGCGGTCCAGGCTTCGCCCACTTCGCCGAGCTCGAGCACGCTGCCTTCGGGATAGGAGAACGCAAAGCCGTCCACCGGCAGATCGGTGAACCGGCTGTCCTCGACGTGCCGCTCGCACCAGCCGGCTTGCCGGCGCACGAACTGGCGGATTGGCAGGGCGTCGAGGAATTCGTTGGCCAGCACGATGGCCGGGCCGCGCGGCACCCCGGCAAGCGCGTCGTGCCAGGTCGCAGGCAGGTCCCTGGCAGCCTGAGCGGCGCGCAGCCGCGGCGAGGTTTCGATCAGATGGAGCCGGATTGCGCGGCCGAATTCCGGCGCCACCCGGACGATGAGCCGTAATGCGTCGGCCATGAGCGTGCCGCGGCCCGGTCCTGCTTCGATCAGCAAAACGGGATCCGGCCGGCCCATCTGGTGCCACACCACGGTCGCCCAGGCGCCGAGCAGTTCACCGAATACCTGGCCGATTTCCGGCGCCGTGGTGAAGTCGCGAAACGGGTCGCGGGTGGCGTAATAGGTGGCGTTCGCCCGCGCCATGAACCGGTCGAGCCGCTCGGCGCCTACCATCGCCTAGCCTATCAGACCTGCTGCGGCACCGGCTTTGCCAGGGCCATCATGAGCAGCCCCGCGAGGATCATGGGGATCGACAGCAGCTGCCCCATGGTGGCGCCGGCCCATAGATAGCCGAGGAAATCGTCCGGTGCCCGGAAGAACTCGCCGATGGTCCGTGCCACGCCATAGCCTGCCAGGAACAGCCCGGTGAGGAGGCCGAACCGCGCCCGGGTGGCGGGCGACCGGGAGGTGATGAAGACCAGCAGGAACAGCAGCAGGCCTTCCATCAGGGCCTGGTAGATCTGGCTCGGGTGGCGCGGGATACCGTCGCCGGCGCGGGGGAACACCATGCGCCACGGCAGCCAGTCCGGCGCAGGCCGGCCCCACAGCTCGCCGTTGATGAAGTTGGCGATCCGTCCGAGGCCGAGGCCGATTGGCGTCACGATGGCCATGCGGTCTGCAAAGCCCAGCAGCGGAATGCGGTTGCGGCGGCAAAACACGATGAGCGCCACGACCACGCCCAGCATGCCGCCGTGGAAGCTCATGCCGCCGGTCCAGACTGCCAGGATCTGCAGCGGGTGCGTCAGGTAGTTGCCGGGCTGGTAGAACAGGACATAGCCGAGGCGGCCGCCGAGCACGACGCCGAGCGTCGCCCAGGTCAGGAAATCGTCGGTCTGCGGCACGGTGGCGACGGCGGGCGACTGCCTGACCAGGCGTCGCATGACCTGCCAGCCGATGATCAGCCCGGTGATATACGCCAACGCGTACCAGCGGATCTGCAACGGACCCAGATGCAGCAGCACCGGGTCGAATTGCGGGAATTGCAGCGGCGCGCTCAACGGTACTGATCCGCGCGGCTCAGATAATCGTGGACATAGGAGGCGACGCCGTCTTCGAGGGTGGTGAAGGGCCTGCTGTAACCCGCCGCCCGGAGACGCTCGATACGCGCTTGCGTGAAGGACTGGTACTGCCCGCGCAGCCGCTCCGGCATGTCGACGAACTCGACTTCCGGGGTGACCTCGGCGGCGGCAGCCACCGCGTGCGCCAGATCCAGATAGCTGCGCGACACGCCGGTGCCGACATTGAACAGGCCGCTGACGGCCGGTGTGTCGAGCAGCCAGAGCATGACGTCCACGGTGTCGCCGACATAGACGAAGTCACGCGACTGCATGCCGTCCGCAAGCGCCGGGGTGTTGCTGCGGAACAGGCGCATCGGCCCGCCTGCAGCAATCTCGTCGTATTTGACTTTCACCACCGAGATCATCGGACCCTTGTGGTATTCGTTCGGCCCATAGACGTTGAAGAACTTGAGCCCGGCCCATTGCGGCGGCTGCGGTGCTCCGCGGGCCAGAAGGTCCATGACGCGCCCGTCGAACACGTGTTTGGACCAGCCATAGAGATTGAGCGGTGCCAGGTGCGACAGCAGCACCGGATCGTCGTCGAAGCCCGCCTCGCCGGCCCCGTAGGTCGCCGCCGAGGACGCGTAGACGAAGCGCACCTTGCGGTTGGCGCACCATTCCCACAGCTTCAGGCTCAGTTCGACATTGGTGCGCCAGACCTCGTCGCCATCGACTGCGAGCGTCTCGCTGATGGCGGCCATGTGGAACACCATCTCGATCGGAGGATGGCGGGCGAGCCAGTCGTCCAGCTCGTCGGGAGGCACGATGCGCGATGGCGGATGGCGCGCCAAATTGCGCCATTTGCCCTCGCTGCCGAGCCGGTCCACGATGACGGTTTCATAGCCGCGCGCGAACAGCTCGGCCTGCAGACAGGAGCCGATGAAGCCGGCGCCGCCGGTGACCAGGATCATGGCCGTGGCTTATACGGACAACTGGCGCGGGTAAAAGCCCCTGCGGCAAGCAAGCCATAACCGTCGCCGCTGTTCCATGGGGACACTGCCACCATGTACGGTGTGGGAATGGACCTGCCGCGCGAGAGCAGCGGCCTAGCGGAGACCGACCATGAGTGAGCGCCCACGTTTCTTCGACGATCTGGCCGGCGTTGCCGGTGGCGCGATATCGGCCCTGGCAGGGCTGCGCGAGGAGATGGAGGCAGTCGTCCGCGCGCGGGTCGACGAGACGATTCGCCGGCTCGAGCTGGTGCGGCGCGAGGAACTCGATGCCGTGGCCGAACTCGCAGCCAATGCCAGGCTCGGCCAGGAACAGTCGGAGACCAAGTTAGCCGCGCTCGAGGCGCGTATAGCGATCCTCGAACGCAACGACGCCCCCGCCGGGAACCACGACCCCTAGGGGCTGGCTGTCACCCGTCTCCAGAAGGCGATCGCGACCGCGGCAAACACGGCCAGGCCGAGCCATTGCGCCACGTCGTCGAAGCCGGCGCCGACCAAGGCCAGCGGCGCCTGGCTGCCGGTGGCGCCGATGATGGCGGCCATCGCCACACCGACCAGGCTCTCGCCTACGATCAGGCCGGACGCGATCAGCACGCCCCGCCGGCCGGCCCGCTCGGCGTCCGGTCGTCCGCGCAATTGGCGCTCGATGATCCACCCCAGGATAGCCCCGATGGCGAGGGTGACGCCCACGGTCGGCGGCAGATAGAGGCCGATGCCGACGGCCAGCACCGGCAGCCGGGCCACGCCGCCTGTGCGCTCCAGCAACGAGTCGATCACGATCATGACGACGCTTGCCGCCATGCCGGTCAGCACGAAGCCCCACTCGAGCGTGTGGCCCAGGATGCCGGTGGCGATCTTTGCCATCAGCACGGCCTGGGGCGCTGCAAGAGCCTGGTTCGGGTCCATGCCCGCATGCGGCAGCGCGCCCGGAAAGCCGTACGCGCCATACAGCAGGTCCAGGATGGGCGGGATCACCAGGCCGCCCGCGACGCAGCCGACCACCAGGGCCGCTTGCTGCTTCCACGGCGTGGCGCCGACCAGGTAGCCGGTCTTGAGATCCTGCAGGTTGTCGTTCGAGACGGTGGCGGTGGCGAGCACTGCCGAGACGGTGAACAACACGAAGGCGATCGCCGCCTGGCGGCCTTCGTCGCCCACCAGGATGGTCCCGCCGGAGAACAGCAGCAGCAGGATGAGCGACGTCAGGATGGTGGCCAGGATGGCGATGCCCGAGATCGGGCTGGACGACGATCCGACCAGGCCGGCCATGTAGCCGCAGGCGGCCGCGACCAGGAAGCCGAACACCACGGCGAAGGCGACGCCGACCGCGATCAGCGTTGCCGTGCCGAATTGCGAGAGCGTCGGCGATCCCGCGAGGAAGGCGGCGAACACCGCGCCGAGCACGATGACCGACAGCGCGAACAGCACGGCGACCCAGACGGCCGGCAGGTCGCGTTCCGTGGGCGCCAGGCTGCCACCTTGCAGGTCCACCTTCCGCAGCGATGACCTTACGCCTTCGATCGTCGGACCGGCGAGGCCGATAAGCGCCCAGATTGCCGCGACACCGATGATGCCGGCGCCGATGAACCGCACTTTTTGCGCCCAAAGGCCGGTGGCGTAGGCCGCGATGGCAACACCTTCGGGTGCCGGGTGCATGGCGGTGAGGATCGGTACGGCGACGCCCCATGAGAGGATCGCGCCGAACAACATCGCGAGGCCCGAGAACAATCCGATCAGGTAGCCCGCGCCGAGCAGGGCCAAAGAGAACCCGGTGGAGAGACGGAACACCGCGCCGCCCGCCTGGGTCCACAAGCTGATGCCGTCGGCAATGACGTGCAGCCCTGACGCGGCGAAACTTGCCAGCGCGGCGACGATGCCGCCGGCCGCGATATCCACCGCTCCGGGCTCGCCGGGGCTGGCGCCGCCTTCGCCCGCGCCGACCCGCAGGATTTCAGCCGCCGCGACACCCTCGGGGTAAGGCAGGTCGCTGTTCACAACCATCGCCCGGCGCAGCGGGATGGTGAATAGCACGCCCATCACGCCGCCCGCGACGCACACCCCGGCGCTCTGCCAGAACGGGAAGCCATGCCAGTGGCCGACCATGACGAGGCCGGGCATGACGAAGATGACCGAACTGAGCGTGCCCGCGGCCGAGGCCTGCGTCTGCACCATGTTGTTTTCAAGCATGTTGCCGCCGCCGAGCACGCGCAGCACCGCCATGGAAATCACCGCGGCGGGGATCGATGACGCGAAGGTCAGGCCGACCTTGAGGCCGAGATAGACATTCGCGGCCGTGAAGACGACCGTAATCAACGCGCCGAGTACCAGGCCACGCAGAGTCAGTTCCCGCAGGGTGGCGGTCTGTGCCGACGGCTCGATCTTCACTGTGACTGACGGCAAACTGGCCTCCTGGTTCGTCATGGCCACGTTAATAGCGTCTCAAAAACGCACCGGAACGTGTTCCTCATCACGATTTGTTGATTGTTAAGTGGCAAAAGATTAAGATCGCTCAGGCGCGCCAATGGTGGTCGCCCGCGACTGCGGACATATGCTTCGACATACCCTACGTAGTCTCCCCCGAGCGTCCCTCATCGCCTATGGCGGTTGGGTAGTGGTGGCGCTGCTCCTACTGGGTAGTACCTTGGGATCGCTTCATCAGGCGGAACAGACCCAGGTGGCGGCCGGCCTCGCCCGCGCCGAGGCGGACGCCGCATCCGTCGGACAGTTGCTCATCGCCCTGGCGGACCGCGCAGGTGAGGCCCGTGACCTGGCCCAGACGCGGCAGCGCTTGCTTGATCCCGGCAATATCCGCGGTGTCACCGCCGTTGAACAGCAGATGCGCGACGTCGTCAGTGCGGGGCGCTATGGCATACGGGGCATTGCCATAATCCGGCCGGATGGTGCCGTCGAATGGAGTGCCGGCTGTATTGCGGTGCCGGCAGGAGACCCGTCCGTTGACCGCTTCCAGGCACTCGACGGGTTTGCCTCCGCCAACCCGGCTTCGCTTCGGATCGGCCGCCCGGTTTTTACCCCCGAGTCACGCAGCTGGACGCTCCGCCTTACGGCGCCGGTCCAGGGAGCAGGCGGGGCAGTTGCTGCCGAAGCCTACGTGCTCGTGGATGCCATCGCGTTGTCGCGCGAGATCCGCAATCTCTCCAGCGAGTTGGGCGCGGTCAGCGCCGTGCAGGCGCGGCAGGATGGTGCATTCCTGGCGCGCAGCATCGACCCGGAGGCTGCATTGCGGCATCGGGCCGCCACTGACGACTTGGCGTTCCGCGCAGGCCTCGCCGCTGCGGGCGGGCATCTGCGCGACGAGGTTTCCGGTGTCGACCGCCTGATCGGATTCCGAGCACCCGCCGGGCTACCGTTCGTCGTCACGGTATCGGTCAGCACGAACAAAGCACTCGCCGACTTTTTCAGGCTGCGGCGGGTCATGCTGGCCGGCGTGCTGGCGCTGATCGCAGGGGGAGGCATGGCGACGCGCTTGATCCTGGCCAACTACCTGCTGCGTAAACGGCTGGGCCACGTTGCGTTGCGCGATCCGCTGACGGGTTTGCACAACCGTCGATACTTCACAACCGTCATGGCGCGGCGGATGGCCGCGTCCCGCAAGGCCGGTCTTTCTGCGGCCGTGCTGCTGGTCGATCTGGACCGGTTCAAGCAGGTGAACGATGCCCACGGCCATTTGGTCGGCGACGAACTGCTCCGCCAGGCCGGCCACCGCCTGCGATCCTGTAACGGGCGTGACGGCACCGTGATCCGCCTCGGCGGAGACGAATTCGCGGTGGTGCGGTTCGGCCGGCAGCAGACACGGGACGCCACATCCCTGGCGCGTTATATCGTGGAGGCACTGGGGCAGGCCTATCCTATCGAGGGCCGTCGTCACCGGGTCAGCGCCAGCGTCGGCATTGCGACCGATGATTCCCGGAGCATGAGCCTGCACGACCTGCTGCGCAGCGCCGACATCGCGCTCCAATGCGTCAAGACGGGCGGCGGCGGAGCATACCGTCTGTTCGACCCGGAGATGGACCGATGCGCCAGGGCGAAGCAGGCGCTGGAGGCGGATCTTCGCGAGGCACTGGGCCGCGGCGAGCTGGAACTGTTTTTCCAGCCGCTGGTACAGCTGGAGCCACGCTGTGTCAGCGGTTTCGAGGCCCTGCTCCGCTGGAACCACCCGGTCCTCGGCCTGGTGTCGCCGGGCAACTTCATACCGCTCGCGGAGGAGACGGGCCTCATCGTGGAAATCGGCGAGTGGGTGTTGCGCGAGGCCTGCCGTGAGGCCGTGTCGTGGCCGGGCTCGCAGCGCATCGCGGTGAACCTTTCTCCAGTGCAGTTCGAACGTTCCGACATCGCGGACATCGTGGCTGCAGCTTTGCGGGAGTCGGGGCTGTCTGCGGATCGGCTGGAGCTCGAGATTACCGAAGGCGTCGTGATGCGTGACGTCGGCGATGGGCTCCGGACGATGCTGCGGTTGCGCGCGCTTGGCGTGCGGCTGGCGCTCGACGATTTCGGGACCGGGTATTCCTCGTTGAGCTATCTCCGGCCGTTTCCGTTCGACAAGGTGAAGATCGACGGCAGCTTCCTGTCGGACCTGAATGGCGACGGCGGCACGATCGTACGGGCCGTTCTGGGCCTTTGCTCGCATTTGGCGCTGGACACGCTTGTCGAGGGTGTGGAGAGCGAGGATCAGCTGCAGTGGCTACGGCGCGAAGGCTGCACTCAAGTCCAGGGCCACCTGTTCAGCCCACCCAGACCGGCCAAGCGCGTTCCCGGCATCATCTCCAGCGTCAGCAACCACGTGACGCTCACGCCCGAAATGCAGATGGCCCTCTAACCAGTATGGCCGGACGGGTTGAAAATCAGACCACCTCACGAATGCGCTACGGTGAAGCAGTCAGCGTTCGGATCGAGAACCGGAGCGTAGTGGACCGATGGGTCCATGAGCACCGGAAGCGCAGAGCCGGGCGCTGAATGGCCACCGTAGTAGCGCTTGAAACACTAAGGTTTGGTGTAGCCGCCTTTGCTGGTTTTGGTGCTCATATCGGCGCTCCAGCGGCGCGGCCTTCGCTGGAAGCGGTAGCGTTCGAAGTCGACCTTGCCATACCAGGCATACGCGGCGACCCATAGCAGGAACGCGATGAAGCCGATCATGATGTTGCGGTGGTTGCTGGCCCAGATCAGGCAGTAGTTCAGCATTGACGGCCTCCTGGATCAGCCTTGTGCCCCGTTGGCTGGGAGAATCAAGGAATTCGTGATCTGCACGCCCATCATCTTCCACCGATTGAAGTCTCTCCGTGGATCGTTGCGAAGGTTTGTGAAGCGCGTTAGCCTCTCCCGTCGCGATAAGCCGGGCCCCTCAGCCGGATCGCTTTTGGCATCCGTCTGTTGAACACGCCCCGGCAGCGCGCGGGGAGTGACGATCTATGACCAACGGCACCAGCGGAACCGTCAAATGGTTCAATCCCACCAAGGGTTATGGGTTCATCGAGCCCGAGACCGGGGGAAAGGATATCTTTGTTCACATAAGCGCGGTCCAGAAAGCCGGGCTTCGCAACCTCAACGAGGGGCAGAAGCTTGGCTTCGAGGTCGAGCAGCAGCAGAATGGCCGTGCGGCCGCAGTCAACCTGCAGCGTGCCGAGTGAACGGGCGGCGTCGCCGCGAGGGGTAGCGAGAACGGGGTCGCGCGTCGGCGGGTCGCGCGCCCGGGCGCCCGGCGGTCGCAGCACGGGTCCCGCCCGAGCATTCAACATCCATTGCAGGGCGATGGCTGCGCTGCGGACACCTCGTACCAGAGGCTGGCGGGCGACCTTCAGCGGCACCGGTGACGTTGCACTCGGACCCGTCAGCCCCTAAGCGGGCGCGGTGAGCAGACTTGATGCCGATGCAGTGCGTGCGGCCTACCGGCGGCAGGCTTCTTTCTACGACATAGCCTTCGGTGGCGTGTCGCAGCCCGGCCGTAAGCGTACGGTTTCAACCATCAACGCCCTACCGGGCCGCCGCGTCCTGGAAGTCGGCGTCGGCACAGGTCTCGCCTTACCGCACTACGCGCCGGACAAGCTGGTCACCGGCATCGACCTGTCGGCACACATGCTGGACCGCGCACGGCGTCGGGTGCTGGACGATAATCTCACCAATGTCGAAGCCCTCCTGGAACTCGATGCCGAGGCAACCGGGCTACCCGATGCCAGCTTCGATATCGCGGTATCCATGTTCGTGGCCTCGGTGGTGCCAAATCCGCGCAAGCTGCTGGCGGAACTGCGCCGCCTGGTCCGGCCCGGTGGCCACCTCCTGTTTGTGAACCATTTCGCTGCGTCGGACGGACCGAGGCTGGTCGTCGAGCGCGCCCTGGCGCCGCTTTCCCGGGCCCTCGGCTGGCACCCGGATTTTGCCCGCTCCGACCTGTTTTCACCGGAGGAAATGGAGCGTGCGGATTTCGAGACAGTCGGGCCGCTCGGTCTGTTCACAGTGGTCCACTTCCGCCGTTGACGGCCGTCACGACTGCGCATCGGAGCAGACTCATGCCGCAGTGCACCTTGATCTGTGCCAAACGCTCCGATATCGGATGCATGGTGACAGCGGGCCGGCGCAATCCGCCCCTATCGACGGGACCCGATAACAAAATGCATGCTTTCGGACGACGCTTTGGCGCAGTCTCAGCCTCGCTCGCCCTGGCTCTCATCAGTCAGGTGTCGCTGATGCCAATATCCGCGTCAGCCCAAGTGCCGCGCCCATGGCAGATGGGCATGCAGACGGCGCACAGCCCCGTCGAGCACGGCATCCATGGGCTCAACAACCTCATCACCGTCATCATCGTCGCCATCACGGTCTTTGTGGCGGGGCTGCTCGGCTACGTGATGTGGCGTTACAACGCGAAGCGGAACCCGGTGGCCGGCAAGCTCAGCCATCATTCCCTGTTGGAAGTGGCCTGGACTGCTATCCCCGTCCTTATCCTTGTCGTGATCGCGATCCCGTCGTTTCGCCTGGTTTATTTCGAGGACCGGACGCATGACGCCGACCTCACGGTGAAGGTAACGGGTCATCAATGGTATTGGGAGTATACGTATCCGGATGCCAAAGGCCTGCACTTCGAGAGCTACATGGTGAACGACCAGGATCTGAAGCCCGGTCAACTGCGCCACCTGGCCGTGGACAACCAGCTGGTGGTTCCCGCGGGCAAGAATATCCGCATCCTGACCACCAGTTCGGATGTGATTCACAGCTTCTTCATCCCGTCGCTCGGGGTGCAGCGCTACGCGATTCCTGGCCGCACCATCGAGACGTGGATGAAAGTCGACCAGCCGGGTGACTATTACGGCGAGTGCAACCAGATCTGCGGGACCAACCATAGCGACATGCCGATCGCCGTGCATGCGCTGAGCCAGGAAGATTTCCAGGCATGGCTCGACGAAAAAGGCAAGACCAGGTCCAAGAACGCGCAGCTGGCGCCGGCCGCAACGGCCACGCCGAGCATCGCTTTGGCATCGGAGCACTAAGATGTCCGTGACGACGCATGACGGCCACACACATGATCATG
>CAZZVF010000084.1:7695-10325 GCA_964657355.1 uncultured Buchnera sp. | reverse complement strand
CAGGAACGCAGCGCCATCCACCGCCGGCTTGCCCGATCGCTGCACCCGGAGCAGGCGCAGCACGCCCGATCCGCAGCCGACATTGAATGATTCGTCGAGCACCTTGCCCGGCGTCTTGCAATCGCCGCCTGAGCCAGCCTCAGCCTCGAGCACCTTCAGCATTTCGCCGCCAAAATGGGCGAACGTGCCGGGCCACGGCGCGAACGCCCGGACCTGCCGGTCCAAGCTGACGGCGTCCTGTTCGAAATCGAGGCGGCCTTCCGGTCGGGTGAGCTTGGCCGCGTAGGTCACACCGTCCACCGGCTGGGGCACGGATGCCGGCGCCTCGTCGAGCGCACGCAGGATCAGGCGCGCGCCAAGTTCGGCCAGTTTGTCGTGCAAGGTCAGCTGGGTCTCGCGCGGCCCGATCGGCACAGCTTCGCGCAGCAGCATCGCCCCGGTGTCGAGCCCCGGCTCCATCTGCATGATGGTCACGCCGCTCTGCGCATCGCCGGCCTGGATGGCGCGGTGGATCGGTGCCGCGCCGCGCCAGCGTGGCAGCAGGCTGGCATGGATGTTCAGGCAACCCCGTATCGGTGCCGCCAGCATGGCCGCCGGAAGGATGAGGCCGTATGCGGCAACGATAGCTGCATCCAGGCCGAGCGCCCCGAAATCCGCCTGCGCCGCTTCGTCGCCCTTCAGCCGTGCCGGCGTTCGAACGGGAAGGCCCAGCAGGTCCGCCGCTTCATGAACGGCGCAACGGGTCATGGCGTGGCCACGATGGGCCGGCCTCGGCGGCTGGCAATACACCGCAGCAATCTGGTGACCCGCTTTGCCCAAGGCGTGCAGCGCGGGCACGGCGAAGGCAGGGCTGCCCATGAAGGCTAAGCGCAAGGCTTGAGGGCCCGTCGATGGGTCAACCCTGGCCCTTGAGCTTCTGCTCCTTGGCCAGGCGACGCATGATCATGTTGCGCTTGAGCAGTGACAGATGATCGATGAACAGGATGCCGTCGAGATGGTCGATCTCGTGCTGCATGCAGGCCGCCAGCAACCCGCTCGCATCGATCTTGCGATGCTTGCCGTCGAGATCGGTGTAGCCGACCTGCACGCTCGCCGGCCGGCTGACTTCGGCATACTGTCCAGGCAACGACAGGCAGCCCTCCTCCCGTGTCGCCCACGCCTCGCTGACCTTCAGGATCTCGGGGTTGATCAACACGATCGGGTCCGGCTGGTCGTCGGGCGCCAGGTCGACCAAGGCGAGGCGCAGACCAATATCCACCTGCGGCCCCGCAAGGCCGATGCCAGGCGCCTTGTACATGGTCGCGAACATGCGGGGCACGATCGCGCGCACCCGGTCCATGTCGTCCGGTTTTACGGGATGTGCCTTCATCTTCAGGACGCGGTGCGGCGCCACCAGGATCGGCATCAGACCGGCGTCGCCGGTGTCGTTAGCCTGCTCCGCCAATTTGGTCGTCTCGCTCATGGCGCAGCATGTATCGCCGCCGTCGCCAGCGTTCAACGCCGGGCGTTGTGCAATCCGGGGGCGGCGACAACCACCTTGCCCCGCAACCTTGCAAATCGCGTCCGCAATGCCGAATTTACAGGCTCTCGGGTAAGTGCCGTCAGGGCTTCCCCGCTTGTGTGTCTCGCTCGCTGGAGGAGGCTTTATTGACCACCCGCCTGTTCGCGTCCCCATTGTTCCTAGGCTTTGACCATCTCGAACAAATGATCGAGAGGGCCGCGAAGACCTCCTCCGACGGCTACCCGCCTTATAACATTGAACAGGTTGGCCCTACCGCCCTGCGCATCAGCCTTGCCGTTGCTGGCTTCACGATGGACGACCTGCAGATTACGCAGGAAGACAACCAGCTCGTCATCCGTGGCCGACAGTCCGACGATACCCAGGGCCGGATATTCCTGCATCGCGGTATCGCAGCGCGGCAGTTTCAGCGTGCCTTCGTCCTCGCTGAAGGAATCGAGGTGCGCGGTGCCTGGCTCGACAACGGCCTCCTGCACATTGACCTGGCCCGACCGCAGCCGGAGCCCAAGGTGCGGCATATTGAAATCGCCCGGCCGGCGCGCCAGCCCAGCCCGGCGCGCGAACCTACAAGGGCAAATATCACACAGTCGCCAGCCGAAGAGTAATTGCCGGCTGATTGCACACGATCAATTAAGCAGAATGCCACAACTTCGGCGCAATCCTTGCTTTGAATGAGGAGGTTGCGTCCGTCGAGGAGATGAAGTCATGAATACCACTGTAGACTATGACGATGACGCACCGGAAATTAGCGCACTTGCACGCTTCGATATCCGTCACTTGTCGGTCGAACAGCTTGCCTCGCTTGGCGTCTCGCACATGGCCTACGTGAAGCCTGTTTTGGTCAATGGAACCAAAGCCTTCGCAATACACGGAGCGGACGGCACGCCGATGGCTGTAGCGGGCGCAGAAGACCTGGCGTTCGCCGCCATCCGTCAGCACGAGATGATACCTGCGCTTGTCCACTAAAGAATCATTCGGCCGAATGGGGGTAACTTGTCGGATAAAGATGCTCGCCGAAACGAAGAGAGCGAGTTTATTTCCAGTTCACTTCGATCGAGAATAGTTCTGGCACGCGGCGCGCCGAGGTGTTTTGCGGGCGGGGAGCATGACA
>CAZZVF010000084.1:0-7685 GCA_964657355.1 uncultured Buchnera sp. | reverse complement strand
CCCCCCCCCCGCTGACTGAATCGCGGTCAGCGCGCTGTCGGATCGATCCAGCCGATATTTCCGTCGGCGCGCCGGTAGACCACGTTAAGCTCTCCGGTCGCGCTATTGCGGAACATCATGACGGCCTGATCGGCCAAATCCATGCGCATCACCGCATCGCCGACAGTAAGGTGTGCGATCTCCGTCTGCGTCTCCGCGATGACCGTAGCGAACGCAGTCTCGGCATGCTCGGGACCATTGGCTGGCCCCCCATCCTCGCTTTCAGCCTGAAGAACGTAGGCGCGCGCCGATTGCGGCAACTCCTTTGCCGAAGGTGCGCGATGATGATCGTTGACCCGCCGTCTGTAGCGGCGCAGCCGCTTAGCGATATGCTCGGCAGCATCGTCGAACGCGGCATTCGCGTCGCCGGCCTCACCCTCGCCACGCAAGGTTAATCCACGCCCGGCATGAACGTTGATATCACACGTGAAAAAACTTCTCGCACGGCCGAAAGTCACATGCGCCTCTAAAGCATGATCGAAGTATTTCGAGGTTATGAGGTCAAGGCTCGACGCCACGCGGGTGCGCAGCGAGTCCGATAAATCGACCTGTTTGCCCGAGACATTGATCTGCATGGCGAACAACCTTCCTTCAGCTCTGGTTACACGAATGATCTAACAACCGCGCCGCCCTTTACGCAAAAGACGGGCTGAGGCTGCTCATGAGGCGGCGCTTCAGCAAAGTGCGGCTTTCTCCCGTTTACGCTGTACGGAGCTTGGAATACGCAAAGCCTCGCGATACTTGGCCACCGTCCGGCGTGCGATGTCCACGCCCTCTTTTCGCAACGTTGCCACGATCGCATCGTCCGACAGGATGTCGGATGCAGTCTCCGAACCAACCATGCTCCTTATCCTGTGCCGCACCGCCTCGGCGCTGTGGCTTTCGCCCCCCGCACCCGCGATCGCCGTGGTGAAAAAATATTTGAGCTCGAACGTGCCGCGTGGCGTCGCGATGTATTTGTTGGCGGTAACGCGGCTTACGGTACTCTCGTGCAGCGATACGGCATCGGCAATGTCGCGCAGAATGAGGGGCCGCAAGTGGCTCACGCCGTGACGGAAAAAACCGTCCTGCCGCCGCACGATCTCGGCTGCCACCTTCAGGATCGTCTGCGCTCTCTGGTGCAGTGACTTCACCAGCCAGTTCGCCGTCGCCAGCCGTTCGGTGAGAAAAATTTTTGTCTCCCGCTCCGCATCCCGGCTGACCCGGGCGTAGAATGCCTCATTGATCAGCACGCGCGGCATGGTCTCCGGGTTCAGTTCCAGGAGCCAGTCACCGCCATCGGTGCCTCGGATTGGTGCAACACGCATCAGCACGTCCGGGATTACAGCCGGAAGTGCCGCGTGATCCCAGTTCGCACCCGGCTTTGGGTCGAGCGCCTTGATCTCGGCGATCATGTCCTGAAGGTCTTCCTGGTCGACATTGCAGATCGCCTGAAGACGCCGGAAATCGCGCCGGGCCAGAAGATCGAGGTTGTCGAGCAGCGTCACCATGCAGGGATCGAGCCGGTTGAGCTCGCGGAGCTGGGCGGCAAGGCACTCGCCAAGCGAGCGTGCGAACATGCCGACAGGATCGAACGCCATCATCCTGGCCCGCACGATGTCGACACGCCCCAGTTCAGCTCCCAGCGCCGATGCGATGCCGGCAGGGTCCGCCGACAAGCGTCCCGAAGGCTCGAGCAGGGCTATCAGATGCGCGCCGATCAAGCGGTCCGCCTTGTCGGCGAAGGCCAGGCGAAGCTGTTCGCCGAGATGGTCGCGCAGGGACCGATGCCCCTCGACAAGATCCTCCACGCCCCTGTCATCCGTGTCGAAGCTCTGGCTGCTGGCACCCAGGCTGCCGGCGCCGGACATCGACATGCCGTCGGCCGGCCCCATCGCCTCATAGCCATCGAACTCGGTATCCAGTGGCGCTTCGCTCTCGCCCGGCAGGGTGCCGGCGCCCACCATGTCCGCAGTGTCGGCGTCCTGTGCCGTGGCCGGCTCGGGCTGGTCGGAGGCGGGCCGCTCGGACGGCGCCTCCATACGTTCTTCATGCTCCAACAGGGGATTGCGCTCGATTTCCTCTTCCACGAACGCGGCGACTTCGAGGTTGGAGAACTGCAGCAGCTTGATCGCCTGCCGAAGCTGCGGCGTCATCACCAGTGATTGGGATTGCCGGAACTCGAGGCGGGGGCCGATTGCCATGTCCGAGAAGTACTACAAGGTTAGGTGTTACTATAGCGACAACATGCAGGGCAGGTAGGCGGCACCCAAGCAGCCAGAACCGGTCATCCGCTACCTGATCCGGCCTGCACCGCAGCTGTCAATCTGGCCGACCGGCGGCCCTGGCTTCCCTGTCCTGCCGTGTAGGCCCCAGCCAACACTGCCGCCTGCGAAACCGCCCTTAATCTTATCCAAACGTTTTGCAGGCAGGATCTCCACCGGCCAGGAGGTCCAGGAATGTCAATCTCGCCGGGCATGCTGCCCGTTGTCGCAGCAGCACTCGACGCGTCGGACGATATGGTAGCGATCTTCGAGGTGGATCAGGAAGCCGCCGGAGGCCTCCGCTTCGTCGACGCAAGTGAGGCTTTCCTCCGGTTCTCCGGCTACTCCCGCGCTCATCTCTGTGGACATCCGCTTGGAATGCTCGTGGCGCCCGAGGCCCTCGGTGCCTTGCACATCATTGAGCAGGCGGCGCGTGGCTTCGCCTCGGTCCGCGGTGAGATGCTGTGCGCCGAGCGCGACGGAAGGCGCAACTGGCTCGGCTACCACCTCATGCCAGTACCCGCCGCAGCAGCCTTCCAAGCCTCGCCCACCAGTGCCGAACGCCCCTATTTCGTGCTCATCGGCCGTGACATCACGCAACGCCGCGCCGAGGCCGACCAGACGCGCATGATTCAGGGTCTGCTCGCCAAGTCCTTCATGCTTGCTGAAGCGCCGCTGGCCATCGTCAAGCCGGATGGCAATTTCCTGTTGACGAACCGCTGCTTCGACAAGCTTTCGGGCCATGCGGATGGCAGCTTCGCGGGAAAGTCGAGCCTGGAAAACGTCTGCCCGGAATCGCGGGCCGCCTTGTTCGCGGCCCGTCAACGGCAAACCGTCGACGGCTTGCCGTTCGGGATGGACGTCGCGATCAGCGGCGCACGGGGAGAGCGCATCGTCGTCCACCTTGCCTCCGCTATCGTCGAGGGCAGCGAGCGCCAGCGATTTCGTGTCGTCACGCTCCATCCTCATGCGGCTGAAACAGCCGACGAGGATCCCGGGCCACGCGACCACACCATCCGTGGACGAAGCGTCTTCATCAATCTCGACGAAATCCGCACCTCCCTGGGCGACCGGTGGGGCACGGTCGCCGGCCGGGTGCTGTCCATTGCCGAGGGAATGATCCGCAGGCGCCTCGAAGAAGGTGACCGGCTGAGCCTCAACGGCGAACGCGGCTTCACCATCCGCTTCGCCCATGCCGAGGAGGCTCAGACCGCGCTGCGGGCAGCAGCGATCGCGCGGGATATCCGTCAGCATCTGATCGGGCGTGCCGAGGACACCCTCGGCGGCGCCAGCGCCTCAGCCAATATTGAATCGCTCGCCACCCCGGAGCCGGCCGAGACCCAGATGCGCAGGCGACTGGACACGATCGAGGCCGCTTCCCGCAAAGCAGAGCAGGCGGCAACCAGGCCGCCGCGGCTCAAAGCCATCCATCTGGCCGGCAACGGCGCGCAGGTCGGGCTGCATGTGCGTGCGGCGCTGAGCGCCGTTCCGGGAGGAGGCACCTTCCATGAGGCGACGTTCGAGCAGGATCTGGCAGCCCTGAAGACAGTGGCCGAAATGCCCGCCGATCGTGCGGCGCAGATGGTGTGTCTGGACGTCGGGCTCGACACCTTTCTCAGCAAACGGAAAACCGAAGCCTATCTTGAGGGCTGCACTCAAATCGGCGCGCTCGCCAGACCGAACATCGTCCTGATGCTCTCGCCGCTTCCGCCCGGCATCACTGTCTCGCTGCTGCAGGACATGGTGCGCCGCCTGAAGCCATTCTTCGGCGGTATCGGCTGCCATATCGTCGAATTGACGCCGCCGCAGGTTGATCTTCGCCTGGTTCCACTCAGCCTTGTCGCCTTCGAGGTCCAGGAGACGAAAACCGGCGATGTCCTGACATTCGACCGCATGCGTCGCTTGAGCGCGCTCCTGCAGATCCATCACACCAGGTTGCTGGCCCTCAACATCGCCGGCTTTGCCGCAAGGCAGACACTGCACGAAGCCGGAGTGGCATACATCACAGTCGACGCAGACCGGGACTAGGCCGTGTTACCGCTGTGAACGGGACTCAGCGTATAAGACCCGTCAGCGGACTGGATGGATCGGCGCCCATCTTGCGCGGCATGCGACCGGCGATGAAGGCGTCACGGCCGGCTTGAACGGCCGCCCGCATCGCGCGCGCCATTCGCACAGGATCGTTCGCATGCGCAATTGCGGAATTGAGTAGAACTGCATCGCACCCGATTTCCATGGCGATGCAGGCATCCGAAGCAGTTCCCACCCCGGCATCCACCAGAACCGGCACGCCCGCCTGCTGCTTCAAGATGGAAATCATCGCTGGGTTCTGCAGCCCCAGTCCGGAGCCGATCGGCGCTCCCAGCGGCATGATGGCGACGCAACCCATTTCCTCGAGCCGTTTCGCCGCCACTGGATCGTCTGCACAATAGACCATCACCTCGAATCCGTCGGCGATAAGCGACGCGGCCGCCTCGAACGTTGCCGGCATGTCCGGGTAGAGAAAAGGCGGCGGACCGAGCACTTCGAGCTTCACCAGGTTCCAGCCGCCTGCCTCACGGGCCAGCCGCAGCGTTCTAACCGCTTCGTCAGCGGTGAAGCAGCCGGCCGTGTTCGGCAGGTAGGTGTAGCGCCGCGGGTCGACAAAATCCTGCAGCATCGGGGCACCCGGATCGGACAGGTTCACCCGCCTGACCGCGACGGTCACGATTTCGGCGCCGGAAGCCTCGATCGCCGCAGCCGTCTGTTCAAGGTCGCGATATTTGCCGGTTCCGACGATCAGCCGCGACCGGAAACTCCGCCCGGCGACAATCCAGTCGTCGTCATCAAGGGATACCGGCGGCGGCACGTGCGTGTCCATGGCCTCAGCCTCCCCCAATAAAATGCACGATTTCAAGCTGGTCGCCGCCTTCGAGCCAGGTCGCCCCATAAAGCGATCGCGGCACGATTTCGCGGTTTCGCTCCACCGCCACCTTGCGGGTATCGAGCGCCAGGTGGGCCAGCAGCGACGCGACGTTGAAGGGCCCTGGAAGCACCCGGGCCTCGCCGTTCAATGTAAAGGCGAAGATGCTCTCGTCCAATTCCGTCCCTCCGCCGGCATGACCCGGATCAGGTGGAGCCGCTGCTTCAAGGGCATCGGCGATAAAGGGTCTTCGCGGGCGCGAACTCTCAGCCCTCGTGGGCTCCCCTCGGATGAGACGACAATTCGGACTCCCGCGGTCGCAAGTCAATGCGTGCAAGGCGCCACTTCCGGGCGCCGCTGGTTTGCGACCGCCTGCATCGAGTGACGTTGACGCGCTCCGCTCCCCCGGTCTAAGTCCCCGCTCCGATCGTTGCACCGGCCCCGGTGGCGGAATTGGTAGACGCGCAGGTTTCAGGTATCTGTGACCGCAAGGTTGTGGAAGTTCGAGTCTTCTCCGGGGCACCAACGATCGGCTTCTGCGCCCTGAGCTACGCGGCTTCGGGCACGGATCAAATCCGCCTAGCGCCACCCCGCGCGACAGCATAGTGATCGGGCAATCGCCCGTCTGGGCGAGTAATGGCTGTTCAGTTCAATCCGGCCGGCTCCCTCCATCTTCATCGTGGCGATCTGCCAGAAGGCATCGGATTCGGCAGCTCGGTCGCAGTCGACACCGAGACGATGGGTCTCAATCCGCATCGCGACAGGCTCTGCCTGGTGCAGCTTTCCGCCGGCGATGGCACCGCTCATCTGGTCCAGATCACGCCCGTCTCGCTCGGCGGCCGCGGCTATGACTGTCCAAACCTGAAACGCCTACTTGCCGACACCTCCGTGACCAAGCTCATGCACTTCGCCAGGTTCGACGTGGGCGTGCTGCAGCACACGCTAGGCATCACCGTGGCCCCGATCAAATGCACCAAGATTGCAGCGAAGCTGGTGCGCACATTCACCGATCGCCACGGCCTGCGCGATCTGTGCCGGGAACTCCTCGGTATCGAGATCTCGAAACAGCAGCAGACCTCGGATTGGGGGGCGGCCGAACTCACTCCTGAACAGCTTTCCTACGCTGCGTCGGACGTCCTGCACCTGCATGCGTTGTGGGCGAGGCTGGAAGCCCTCCTGGTCCGCGAAGGTCGCCTTGAGCTAGCCGAGGCTTGCTTTCACTTCATGCCGGCTCGCACGAGGCTGGACCTTCTCGGCTACGAAGACCCGGATATCTTCGCGCACCGTAGTTGAACAACTGCCGCCATGCATTGGCGGAACCGCGGCGCGCCTTACTTAGACAACACCCTCCGGCCTGATTCGCGGCAACACGCGTTGCCTTACTTAAGGCAACAGTCGGTGACATGGGTTACGTTGACCCTCCGGCACCTGCCATCCATAGATGCCGCGTTGTTGTTAAGGATTAGTCCTGCTGGATATGCACGCTCGAGCCCTGGACGTTCACGCCGCTGGCTTCGACGACGCGGCAGTGGGGCGGCGCGTGCTCGAGGCGGAGCAGGCCGGCCTTGCTGCGTTATCGGCGACTTTGGACGGCGCCTTCAGCCAGGCCGTCGCCGCCTTGGCCGGCATCACTGGCCGGATCGTGGTAACCGGCATCGGCAAATCCGGCCACGTAGCCCGAAAGATCGCGGCGACCCTTGCGTCCACCGGCACGCCTTCACTCTTCGTGCACCCGGCCGAAGCGAGCCATGGTGATCTTGGCATGATCCAGCCTGGCGACGCTGTGCTCGCACTGTCGAACTCCGGCGAGACGGCGGAACTGGCGGATATTGTTGGACATACCAGGCGGTTCGGTTTCACGCTGGTTGCAATAACGGCTCGGATGGATTCGACCCTGGCGAAGGCTGCGGACCACCTGCTTCTGCTACCGGCAGCACCGGAAGCCTGTCCCATGGGCCTGGCGCCGACCACCAGTACGACGATGCAGATGGCACTGGGCGACGCCCTCGCAGTGGCACTCCTAGAGAGACACAACTTCACCGCCACCGATTTTCGCACCTTCCATCCGGGCGGCCGACTGGGCGCCCGCCTGCGCTATGTCCGCGACGTCATGCACGGCGCCACGTCACTGCCTCTCGCGTCGCCGGAAACGGCGATGCGTCAGGCAATTCTGCTCATGACCGGCAGTGGGTTCGGCTGCCTGGGCGTTCTTGCCGGCGGCCGTCTCGCCGGCATCGTCACCGACGGCGACCTGCGCAGGCATATGGGACCCGACCTGCTCGACCGCCTGGTCGGCGACGTGATGACCCCGTCCCCGCTCACCATCGGACCCGACGCGCTGGCTGCCGAAGCCCTGCGCATCATGAACGACCGCCCCCGGCCAATCACCAGCCTCTTTGTCATCGATCCTGGCGGTGCGCCAATCGGATTGCTGCATGTGCACGACTTGCTGCGGGCCGGTATCGCCTACGGCGGCCCGTGGGCGTACACGCTGGTGGCCG
>CAZZVF010000083.1:0-10337 GCA_964657355.1 uncultured Buchnera sp. | reverse complement strand
GCTCGCGGAGCGCGTCGAAAACTCGGTCCGGTCAGCGCGCATGTTTGCGGATAATCAACCGTCGAATCCCCAGCGTGCGCAAGTCCAGGCACCGAACGACACGGCTGTGCCACCAAGGTCCGCCTTCTCTCCCGCAGGCCTTGTCAAAGACACCGTCGGGCAGGCGGATCTGCGTGTCGTGCCCTATACGCCATCGAACGAACCCTCCGCTGACATGCCCAGGCTTCGCAGCCAGGCAGAACGCGATCTTCTGCTCGCACTCAGGGCGGGGAGGGCGTCATGAGCTTCTCCCTCTCACGTCCGCGGCTGCTTCCGATAACCTGTGCCGTCATGGCGGGACTGCTGCTCGTCAAATCGGCAACTCTCGTCCAGGCCGCGACTGCAAGTACGGACGCACCCAAATCCGCCGGGGATGCATCGTCGTCTAAAACTGAAACGCGACCCGCTTCCGCGGGTGGTGCGCCCGCGACTATGCCGGATCCCGCTGCCCAAATACAGGCACCGGGCACTGCGCCGGCGAAGTCCTCTGGCTTGATTGCTGAACCTGCTGAAGCACCGGTCAGTAATGAAGAGCGCTCGTTGCTACTCGACCTTCGAAAACGCCGCGATGGCTTGGACGAGAAGTCGCGCCTGCTTGACCAGCGTGCCGCGGAAGTCAATGCGGCCGATGAAAAACTCAACGCGCGTCTGCAGCAGCTTACGGCATTGCAGTCAAAGCTCGAGGCCCTCGAGGCTGCCCGGCAGCAGCGACAGGGCGCCAATTGGGGCGGGTTGGTAAAGACCTATGAGGCGATGAAGCCGCGCGATGCTGCAGCAATCTTCGACGCCCTGGACATGCAGGTGCTGCTACAGGTGCTGGATCGGATGCAAGAGCGGCGGGCGGCCGCTGTGCTCGCCGCAATGCAGACGGACCGCGCTCGCCTTGCAACCCAGCTGCTGTCGGAAATGCGGCTTAAAGCGAATATGCCGGCTACTGCAGCATCCTCGCCAGGCGGAGGAGCCGATGCGCAAGCAAGTGATTTAAAGCCCGTTCCGAAAACCTGACTAATGACCCGAGGTGTTGCCAATGGCTATCGATAAATCCATGAACGTCCTGATTGTCGATGATTACAAGACGATGCTGCGGATCATACGAAATCTGCTGAAGCAGATTGAGTTCAATAATGTCGAAGAAGCATCGGATGGTGCCGAAGCGCTGAGCAAGTTACGCACCGGAAATTTCGGTTTGGTCATCAGCGACTGGAACATGCAGCCGATGACAGGCTTTGAACTGCTGCAGGAAGTGCGGCAGGACGCAAAGCTGAAAACCTTGCCCTTCATCATGATAACCGCCGAGAGCAAGACGGAGAACGTCGTCGCTGCAAAGCAGGCCGGGGTGTCGAACTACATTGTCAAGCCGTTCAACGCGGAGACCCTGAAGGAAAAGATCGAGAAGGTTCTGGGGCATGCTTGAGCCAGCGGACTTTGCCGCGAGGCTGGTGCAGCTTCGGACGCTCTACCCGCAGGGCGATCCCGATATGGTTGCTGAGATCGTGCGCGGTGTACTCGCCAGCATGCGTGGTGATCTGACGGTGAACGAAGCGGCATTGCTGGCCGAGGTCGAGGAACTGGCGCAAACCGTGGCGAGCGCACGTGCGGAAATTGCAGCGCTGGGTGCGGATGACATCAATGAAAGTCACATACCTTCCGCGACGGACGAATTGGATGCGATCGTCGCGCATACTGCAAAGGCGACCGACAGCATCCTCGAGTGCTGTGAGCAACTTGATGGTGTAGGGTCCCGGCTTGCGAATGACGACACGCGCGTGCTGCAGGATGTGGTGACGCGAATTTACGAAGCCTGCAGTTTTCAGGACATCACAGGGCAACGGATTACCAAAGTTGTTGCGACCCTGAAGGCGATCGAGGCAAAGGTCGCCCACATCATTGAAGTGTTTCAGCCTCAGAGCCGCAGGGCAGTGGACAATCCTTCGGTATCGCTGCTCCCGAGCGAGTTTCCGGCTTCAAATCAACAATCGTTGCTCAATGGACCTCAGCTTCCGTCCAATGCCATGGACCAGTCGGACATCGACGCGCTGCTTGCCAGTTTCGATTGATGCGATCGGCATCGGCAGGCGAGATCGGGGTGTCGCTGCGCAAGGCGGCGCGCATTATGCCGATCTTGTTTGTCTTGGCTGCATTTGGCCTGTCTGATGCGGCTCATGCCGCGGCTTGGCGATTTGGCAATCACAGCGACTACGAACGCGTTGTAGTCCCATTACCCGCAGCTTCGACCTATGTCGCAAGCGTCGAACCTGACGGTTCATACGTGTTTAAGTCCGACGGTTTCACGGCGCTCCCCGAGGAAATCGTCTCTGGTAAGCGCATTGTGCAGCTCTCAGGCGCCAATAAGCGCGTGTCGATGAAATTGGCAGCCGGGACGCTGCCTAAAGTGTGGCGGTCCGGCAATCGACTTGTGATCGATGTCTATTTCGCCGCCAAGGACAGGAAAGCCCTAAGCCCGGCTAGCAAGCCATTGCCCAAGGAAGTGCCGAAAGTTGCGCCTGGTCCGATACTCAGCACAAGCGTAAGCCAGGCACCACTGCCTGCCCTTGTAGCGGGACGTTCCCTGGGCGTAAAAACTTCGTCGGACGATCGCCCAGTTCACAAAGAGCCATTATCATCCTCGGCTGCACGACCGGCCACCATTTCGGCGGTCTTGTCGCAGGCGGTGACGGTGGTTGAATTGCGTGCTGCAACCGGCGAGTTTCCGTCCGGCTATTTCGTTGTTCCGGCGGCGTCTGATGTCGGTGCGGCCGCATTCCTGCGCGCCGGCATGGCTGAGATTATCCTCGACGCGGCGCTGTCCTTGGATATCTCATCGTTGAAGGACGATCCCGCTTACGGTGGCACCAGCCTGCATGTGCTGCAGGGAGGGACACAGATCGAGGTTCGTGGCGGCGCCGTTGCGGCGCCACTGCGGGTACTCCGCCAACCCGCGGGATGGCTGGTAGGGTTTGGCAAGGTGGCGTCCGGGCGCACGGCAATCGCGGGATCGGAAAGCCACGGCCGTATTCTGCTCAATGCTGCGTCCCCGTCGGCCGTCGTCGTGCTCGAAGATGCGCAGACGGGTGCCAGGTTGCTCGTCGGCACGATGCGCAGCGACGGCTCTTATACGGCAGCCGGGCGTCAGACGCCCGAATTCATTATGCCGTCGACGTTTCTAGGCGTTGTTGTCAGTCCCAGCACCGACCGCATCGACCTCAAGACCGTTGCGAACGGCTTCGAACTTGCCGAGTGGTCCGGCGCAGCGCTAGCGACGGCTGGGCCGCAACCGGGCGAAGTGTCTTCTACGGCCGCAGCCGCTATGACCAGGCGTTTCGACCTTCCTGATCTGCCTCTTTCGATGCTGCGGATCCGCCTCCATGGTGCCTTGAGGGATGCTGCGCTGGCGCCGAAGGCTGCGCGGACCGATGCCAGGATGAGGGTTGCTCAGGCGATGCTCGCCCTTGGCATGGATGTCGAGGCGGGGGCAGTATTGTCGGCGGCCGCCGCGGACGATCCCGCCTTTGATCAGGTTCCGGGCGGCGCGCAGTTGCGCAGAATTGCCGCGTGGCTCGCGGGCCGCAGAGTGCCCATTCCTATCCCTGCCGACTGGCCGCGCGCTGAGCAGGCTCAACGAAATGACGAAGGGCTATTCTGGGACACTGTTCTGGACGCTGGCGAAATGGGCATCGGACGGAATGCAGCGCTCCTGGCGGCTACATGGCCGGTTCCTTTCAATTATCCCCCTGCGCTTCGCTCGCGCGTGCTGCCGAGACTGGCAGATTTGCTGCTCAAAGCAGGACAGAAGGAAGCCTTGGCCGGTTTGTTGAAGGATGCCCCCGATGCCGAGCTCGATTACGCTCGCGCACAGGCCGCGTCTGCCGACGGTCAAACCGATGCGGCTCTTGCGCTGTTCGATCACGTAGCCGGCGGCGGTCGGCGTGACGACGCTGCGCAGGCGAGGCGTGCTGCGGTCGAACTGCGCCTGACGGCAAAGAAGATCGACGTGAAGACAGCTGCTGAGCTGCTGAAGAACCAACTCTATGCTTGGCGCGGAGACGATCGCGAGTTGGATTTACGCTTTCGTCTGGCGGCGCTTCTTGCTCAGAGCGGTGCCTGGCGTCCGGCGTTGACCATGCTCCGTGAGACGGACCAGTTGTTCCCTGCGGCGCATCCGAGCGTCCACGATACTGAGACGAACCTTGTTGCTACTCTCCTGCAAGGCGACGCAGCGCCCAAGATGCCGGCGCTTGAACTTGTCGCGCTCGTCGGTGAATGCGCGGATATCCTGGGAGAGAACGCCGACGCGTCGATATTGGCGCCGGTTCTGGTCGACAAGTTGCTGGCGCTTGATCTTCCAGCCCGTGCTGAACCGATCCTTGTCCGACTGCTGAAAAGCACCAGCGGCGCCGCGCCCAAGGCTGAGTTAGGCTTGCGACTCGCTAGTTTGCGGCTGGCACGCAACGACGCCCCCGGCGCCGCCACAGCGCTGAACGACTCGCAGTCCGACGGGCTGCCAGCGGAGTTGGACGGGCGGCGACTGCTGCTGAAGGCCCGCATCCGGGGTGTGGTTGGCGATACCGATGGGGCATTGCAGCTTCTCGCGAGCCTGAACAATGCTGAAGCCCTCGATCAATCGGCAACATTGCTGGAACAAGGCAGAAATTGGAAACGGGCTTCCGCGGCACTTGCGCGCCTCGTGCCCCTCAGGATCCCTCCCGGCGGAAAGCTGAACGACAGTCAAGCCGACCTTGTTCTGCGTCTTGCCAGCGACGAAGCGCAGGCTGGGGATGCCGCTGCGTTGGCCGAGATCCAGTCGACATTCGCACCTCGCCTCAAGGCGGGAATGCAGGCCAGTCTTCTGCGGGTTCTGACCCAAAGCCCCGTCGAGGCAGTGAGTGACCTCGGGCGCGCAAGCCAGGAACTCGCTGCTGCGCGTCAGTTGCCGGGTACGCTAGCAGCACCACCGTCGCCTTGAGCGAAGGTTTTGTGGTGCAAGCCGAAGATTTCTCTTGCGCGGGGGGGCTGCGGACCCTATCTGCGCACTCCTTGGCCCAAGGGGGCGAAAGCCCAACAGGCCGTCTACTGGTTTTGGGGTACGTGATGAACGCACTTGCTCAACTGGGGATGGTCTCGGATTTCCCGAGCAGCAACCAGATCGACGACACTTCTTTCCCGAACCACGTTGGGGAAGAACGAACGGATTACTTTGTCGAGAAGGACGGCATGAAGTTTGCCGGAACTCACCTTCTCGTCGATCTCTGGGGGGCCACAAATCTCGGTGATCCCGCATTGATCGACCGTGCCTTGCGTACCGGCGCCGTCGTTGCCGGCGCCACGATCCTGCACAGCCACTTCCACCATTTCTCACCGAATGGCGGCGTGTCCGGCGTGGTCGTTCTGGCGGAGAGTCATATTTCGATTCACACTTGGCCTGAACGCGATTTTGCGGCCATCGACATCTTCATGTGCGGGGCGTGCGATCCTCACAAGGCGATTCCGGTGTTGCAGGCTGCGTTCCATCCTGAGCGCATCGACCTGGACGAACAACGCCGCGGCCGCGTTGCGTGATGAGAGCGGCGGGGCAACTGCTCTGAAGCTGATCGCAGCGACGACCGAATTGGTTGACTTCAAGGCAGCGGGCGTTGGGCGAGAGATCGCCCGTCGTTCGTGTGCGCTGGTGTTTGTATGACAGAAACCTGGCTCAACGAGACGCTCTATTCCCACTGGGGCCAGCGCTTCCTGGTCAAGCGCGAGCTTGCGCATGTGAAAAGCGCGTTTCAGGACATCGTGGTTTTCGAAAGCGAAAGCCATGGCGGCGTCATGGTGCTGGATGGCTGCATCCAGATCACCGAACGTGACGAGTTCGTATATCAGGAAATGCTCGGCCACGTTCCACTCCTGGCGCATGGCGAGGCAAGGCGCGTTCTCATCATCGGTGCCGGGGATGGCGGCGTGTTGCGGCGTGTCTTGCAGCACCGCAGCATCGAGAAAGCCGTCATGGTCGAGATCGACGGCGAGGTGATCCGGCTTGCAAAGGAATTGCTCCCGTCGATCGGCGGGAGTGCCTGGACCGATCAGCGGGCGCAGGTGATTGTGGGTGACGGCATCGATTACGTGCAGCAGGCGCCGGATGCATCCTTCGACGTCATCATCGTGGACAGCACGGACCCGATCGGCGTCGGCGAGGTGCTTTTCACCGACACCTTCTACGAGAATTGCGCGCGTATCCTGACGGCGCGTGGCCTGGTTGTTAACCAGTGTGGTGTACCCTTCATGCAGGCCGACGAGTTGCGTGAGACAAGTGCGAGGAGGCGACGCTTTTTCTCCCATGTGTCGGCCTATGTCGCAGCGGTGCCAACCTATGTGGGCGGCTTCATGACGCTGGGCATTGCGGCCAAGGATGCGTCTGTCTCGGCGCAGACCGTGCAATCGATCGAGGCTCGCGCGCGCGAACAAGGCGTGCTCGGGACGACGGATTACTGGACGCCGGAAATCCATGTCGGCAGCTTCAATCTGCCGCCATACATAGCGCGAAACCTCGTCTGACCGTATGGCGCGGGCGCAGCAACGCTCACGGCGTTTGGTTGCAGGCCTCCTTGCTCTTGCGTCACTTGTGAACCTTTCGGCTTGTAGCACTACGCCGCCGGCAGCACCTCCTTGCCGCCTCGCTTACGTGACCGAACTGCCGCTCACCGGTGGTCGCGACCAGTTCTTCACCACGGTGCAGATCAATGGCCAGAAGGCGAACCTGCTGTTCGACACCGGCAGTTTCGACAACATCCTGACGGCTCCGGCTGCGGAGCGGCTCGGAATGCATATGATTGCAGGGAAAGGCACGATCTCCGGCGTCGGCGGAGCTGCTGCGATTGGCATGGCAACCGCGTCCTCGGTGGGAATTGGCCGCTTGAAGGGCCGGGATCTCCGCTTTTCGACCATCGACGCACCGCCCGATCCTTCCGGTCAACGGCCCGACGGCGTGCTCGGCATGAACTTTCTCTATGAGTTCGACACGGACCTCGATCTCCTGGGCAGGAAAATCGTGTTCTTCAAGACAAAGGGTGTTTGCAGTCGACCGGCTGTGGCCATGGGCGGCACTCTGTTCACGACCGAACTTGTGCCCAGCCGGCAGGGCTTGAGCCCGACGATCGAAGTCTCCACCGGGGGCCGGACGTTCAAGGCGGCCATCGATACGGGAGCTCAGCGTTCCGTCATGTTCTCGACGGCGGCGGCCGAACTTGGCTTGGAGAGTGCGTCCCAACACGGTGTGGACGGATTTGCCCTGCGTGGCTTCGGCTCGGCTGCTATCATGTCCTATCGCCACGTTCTCGACCGGCTCGATGTCGGTGACGCGTCGGTCCTCGATCTTCCGGTGCAGGTGGCGAACCAGCCGCGGATTGGTGACGTGGACATGCTGCTTGGCGCCGACTTCCTCGAACGCGTGCATGTCTGGATTTCGCACTCGTCGGGGATGCTCGTCATCCAGTCGCCGCCGCTCATCTCGCCGCCGGTCACGCTCAAGCCATGATCGCGCCGTCGCGGATTAACCGGGTTTTGGCGGATACTGCATGATGAGCGTGTGCGATGAGTACGACAGCCACGTGTGCACCCGCGAGAGAAAATCAGCGCCGAGGAACATGTCAAATCGTCCGTTGGACGGCCGGTCCAAGATCCTGATCGGTGCGTTGCGCAGCGTGAGTGGACCAATGGTGACCGAATCGAACAGGTGAATTTTTTCCCGCACGGCATGCGGTTCGGCGTCCGGTTCAATCACACTGCGATCTCGTTCGAAGTCCGACGCTTTAAGACCGAGGCGCCGAGCGCTCGTGTAAAAGATCCCCGAATACGCGATACTCGTATCGAGAAGCGCCGTGAATTCTTGGTTGCCTATGGTGACATGAACGATCGGGCGCTTGTCGTCGACGGAACCCCAGGCGAGCGGGACGGTGTATAGCGGGGGCGCAATGGACGCGGTGGGGATGGAGCAGTCGCCCGATGCCGCGTAAAGGCGCGCGTTCATCGTTCCGAGATTGAGATCGACATCGTACTGCGAAAGGATGTCGGCTCCCAGCAATCCGTCCGCGTGGAGGCCCGGCTTGCGGGTCCACAAATCGCCGGCGAAAACGTGCAGATGCTCGCTTCGCAACGTTCCAAGCTGGAATGTCGTGGTCCGCACCACGCCCAGCTCCTGCCGTCCACCGACGCCGAACGATGTCCAACCTGTCGGATACGCATACAGGCCTAGGCGGTTTTGGGCCTTGGTGTTGAGAATCGTCGACGTGGCGGCCGTGTCCAGATCGAATTCCGTCTTCTTGCCGTCAAGCAGCAGGTCAACGCGGAGTTTCCCGTCATTTGGACGGAGAGGTACCTCCGTGACAAGCGCCAGCTTGCAAGCGCTGGGGAGGGGGGCGGCGGCCTGACACCCGGCCAAGGCTGTGAGTGTGAGCATGCAGAACCGCCTGAATGCCCGGCCCGGTGAGCCGGGCCGATCGTCTTTGCTGTCCACCGGGCCTCGCTTCAATATTTCGAAACCAAACTAGTTGTATTTGGCCAGTTCGAGCCGGCCAATTTGATTGCGGTGCACTTCGTCCGGACCGTCGGCGAAACGCAGGGTCCGCGAGCTTGCGTAATGATACGCGAGATGGAAGTCCTGGCAAACGCCGGCGCCGCCATGAACCTGCATGGCCCAGTCGATCACCTGGCACGCCATCGAGGGGGCGACGACCTTGATCATGGCGATTTCGGCGCGGGCGGCCTTGTTGCCGACGGTGTCCATCATATGCGCGGCTTTCAGCGTGAGCAGGCGCGCCTGTTCGATCATGCAGCGCGCTTCCGCGATGCGCTCTAGTGTCACGGTCTGCTCCGCGACCGGTTTGCCGAATGCGACGCGGGATTTCGCACGCTTGCACATGCTTTCGAGCGCACGCTCGGCCTTGCCGATCAGGCGCATGCAGTGATGGATGCGGCCCGGGCCGAGGCGGCCTTGCGCGATTTCGAAGCCGCGCCCCTCGCCGAGCAGGATGTTGCTGGCTGGCACACGAACGTTGCGGAAGTCGACTTCCATGTGGCCATGCGGCGCGTCGTCGTAGCCGAACACGGAAAGCGGCCGCAGGACCTCGACGCCTGGTGTGTCGCGCGGCACCAGGATCATGGATTGTTGTGCGTGGCGCTCGGCTTTCGGGTTTGTCTTGCCCATGAATATGTAGAGTTTGCAGCGCGAGTCACCGGCGCCGGAGGTCCACCATTTGCGCCCGTTAATGACGTATTCGTCGCCCTGGCGTTCGATCGTGCTTTCGATGTTCGTGGCGTCGGACGATGCGACGGCCGGTTCGGTCATGGCGAAAGCGGAGCGGATGCGGCCTTCGAGCAACGGCGTGAGCCACTCCTGCTTTTGGGCTTCCGTGCCGTAACGCTCGATGGTTTCCATGTTGCCTGTGTCCGGCGCAGAACAATTGAAGACTTCGGACGCCCATTCGACGCGCCCCATGATTTCTGCGAGCGGTGCATATTCGCTGTTCTTGAGTCCCGCCCCGTGATGCGAGTCGGGCAGGAACAGGTTCCACAGGCCGGCTTCTCGCGCGAGTGGTTTCAAGTCGTCCAGCATGGCAACCGGCGCCCAGCGATCGCCGCTGTTCACGTCCTCATGGAAGCGTTGCTCGTTCGGATAGATGTGTTTGTCCATGAACGCCGTCACGCGCTCCTGATATTCCCGCGTCTTTTCGTTGAAACTGAAATCCATGGTTGCCTCCTCGTTTTTTGATCGAACCAGCGTTCGACTTATCGATTATGCGCCGCCTGAAACCAGAACGATCTTGCCCTGGGCGCGGCGCTGCATGATTTCGGCCAACGCGTCGGATGCGCGGGAGAAATGGAATTGCGCCGAGACATGCGGCTTGAGCTTGCCGTCCGCGACCCAGGCCAGGAGTTTGGCGATGTTGCGTGTATGGTGCGCCTGGTCACGTTGCGTGAAGGCGCCCCAGAAGACGCCGATCGCTTCCGCCTCGCGCAGCAGCAGCAGGTTGAGCGGCAGTTTCGGAATGTCGCCCGCGGCGAAGCCGACCACGAGCAGCCGGCCGCCCCAGGCAAGCCCGCGGACGGCGGCTTCGGTGAGGGCGCCGCCGACCGGATCGTAGGCGACGTCCACGCCGCCGGGCACCAGTCTCTTGAGTTCCGATTTGAGGTCGTGCGTCGTGTAGTTGATGGCGATGTCCGCGCCGTGCGCCCGGGCGAGTGCCAGCTTCTCGTCGCTCGATGCGGCGGCAACGACGCGAGCCCCCATGGCGGCGCCGATTTCCACCGCGGCGAGGCCGACG
>CAZZVF010000082.1:0-10393 GCA_964657355.1 uncultured Buchnera sp. | reverse complement strand
CCGCCGCCGCCGCGCGCTGGCACGGGCCGAAACTGCGCTTCGGCGCACGCGCCGTCTCCCGCGCGGAACTGGTCGTCGACGCGATCTTCGGCGCCGGATTGTCGCGCGACGTGGACGGGGTGACCGCCGAAGCCTTGCGGGCGGCCCGGCGGCTGGTGGCGATCGACGTGCCGAGCGGGCTCGACGGTGCGACGGGTGCGGTGCGCGGCTTTGCGCCCACAGCCGAGTTCACCGTCACGTTCTTCCGCGCCAAGCCCGGGCACAAGCTGCTACCCGGGCGCGATTTGTGCGGCGATCTGGCGGTCGCCGATATCGGCATGCCCGGCTCGGTGCTCGGCCGGCTCGGCATCACCACCTACGGCAACGCACCGGGGCTCTGGACCCTGCCCGTCCTTGGCGCCGACGGCCATAAATACGCGCGCGGCACGGTCACCGTGTGCGGTGGTGCCGCCATGACCGGGGCGGCGCGGCTCGCCGCGGGTGCTGCCCTGCGCGGGGGCGCCGGCCTGGTCTCGATCGCGGCGGAAAACGGCGCCGACATCTACCGCGCCGGCGAGCCGGGCCTGATCGTGCTGCAGGCACCGCTCGCCAGCCTGCTCGAGGATGCGCGGCGCGAGGTTTGGGTGTGCGGACCGGGCCTCGGGCAGGACGAGGCGAAGCGCGTGCTGCCGGAATTGTTGCGCGCCGGGCGCCGCGTCGTCGTCGACGCCGATGCGCTCACCGCGTTCGCGGGCAAGCCGGAAGCGTTCGCCGGCGCGGCGGTACTGACCCCGCACGAGGGCGAGTTCGCGCGCGTCTTCGGCACGCCGCAGAGAAGCCGGCTGGAGGCGGCACGCGCGGCCGCCGCGCAGTCGGGCGTCGTCGTCGTTCTCAAAGGCAGCGACACGATCGTGGCAGCGCCGGATGGCCGCGCCGCCATCAACGACAATGCGCCGCCATGGCTTGCAACCGCCGGTTCGGGCGATGTGCTCTCGGGCCTTGTCGCCGCCATGCTGGCGCAGGGATTGCCCGCGTGGGAGGCCGCCAGCGCGGCCGTCTGGCTGCACGGCCGCGCCGCAGCGCTCGCCGGCGAAGGGCTGATTGCCGAGGACCTGCTGCACCATCTGCGAGAGGCGGCGCGCCAGGCCCGCGCACTGCGCGCTGAGCCCCGCGCAATGCGCGCTGAGCAATGATGTTGCCAAGTGCAGCCTTCGCGCGCTCGTTTCAGAAGCATCTGCATCCGACGAGGGCAAAACCAGGGGCGAAACGGCAATTATAATGTTTCCGTAGCACGTTTTAGATGGACGCCGGTCACGGGCGCTTGAAATGATCCCCACGGACGAGCGGGGATCGTAGAGCATAATGATCGGGTGCAGGGCCATATTCCGGAGACGCACTTCGCGCGCGCTGATCGTGGGCGCGGCGCTGCTGGCCGGCGGCCACGCCGGGGCGGAGGACGTCGCACGGCTGCCTTTGATCGGCAGCGACTTTCCGATCTCGGCTGCGGTCGATGTGCATGGCGGCGTCGACACCGTCTATGTCAGCGGAACGTTGCCGCCGGTGATCGACAAGAATGCACCGAAAGGCAGTGGCGCCGCCTATGGCGACATGGAAACGCAGGCCACCGGAGCGCTCACCGCCATCAAGGCGACGCTCGCGCGCATGGGAATGGACATGGGCGACGTGGTGAAAATGACGGTGTTCATGGTCGCCGATCCGGCCCGTGACAACAAGCTCGACTTCGCCGGTTTGATGGCGGGCTACAGCAAGTTCTTCGGCACCGCGGACCAGCCGAACAAGCCTGCCAGGAGTGCCGTTCAGGTCGCAGCACTCGTGGTGCCGGGCCCGCTCGTGGAAATCGAGGTGATCGCCGCCAAGCCGCATTGAGTTCGTGGCGGGAACAGGAACATCGTCCGGTCCATGGCGATGCAGGCAGATAAACATGCCGTTTGAAACGGATTGCGGAGGCTGACAATGAAGATTTCGCGTTTCGGGGCCGTCACCATCGCGGCACTCGCACCGCTTCCAGCTTTCGCGCAGACGAGCCCGCCCACCGCAGCGGTGCCCCCCGGCACGGTGGTGGCGGACGCGGCATCGCCGCCGTCGAACAACGGCACCGAGGACGTCATCGTCACCGGAACGCGGCAGCAGGGCCGCACCAAACAGGCGAGCCCGGCGCCGGTCGACGTGATCAGCCAGGCCGACCTGCAGAAGACCGGCCAGCAGAACGTCTTCGATGCGCTCAACAAGCTTCTGCCGTCGCTCGACCTTCCGGGATTCGGTTTCGATACCGCGGGACTGGTGCGTTCGGCACGCCTGCGCGGCCTCAGCCCGGACGACACGCTGGTGCTGATCGATGGCAAGCGGCGGCACGTCTCGGCCAACATCAACGCCGATATCGGGCCGGTCGGGGGTTCGGATCCGGTCGACCTGGACATGATCCCCGTCAGCCTGATCGACCATATCGAAGTGCTGCGCGACGGTGCGGCCGCCCAGTACGGATCCGACGCGATCGCCGGCGTCATCAACATCATTCTGAAGCATGCCGACCACGGCGGGAGTGCTTACGCCCAGGAAGGCCAGTTCTACGCAGGCGATGGCTTCACCAACGATCTCGGCACCAGCTATGCCGTTCCCATCGGCCGGAACGGCTATTTCGATATCGCCGGCAATTACCGCTACCACGACCACACCAACCGCAACGGCGACTATCCGTCGAACACCGGGCCCATCCCGATCCCGTCGAATGTCAGCCGCATCGAGGGCGATCCGAAATACAACCTGGTCAATCTCGGCTACAACACGGCATACGATTTCGGCAACGTCACCGCCTATTCCTTCGCGACCTGGGGCTATCGCAGCGCCTCGTCCTTCGAGAACTTTCGCGATCCCAACACGAGCGGCGCTTACGCGACCGATCCCGGCGCGCCGTTCCCGAACCTCACCGCGGCGAAATATTACCCGACGGGATTCGTGCCGCGCGAAGGCCTGAACGAGAACGACTACGCATTCACCGCCGGCGTCAAAGGGCTGCTTGCCGATGATTGGCACTGGGATCTGAGCACCACCTACGGCGGCGACATCGACAATCTCACGACGCTGGACTCGGTCAATCCCGACTTCCTGCATAATTTCGGTTATTCGCCGACCAAGTTCCACGCGGGCGAGTTCAACAACTCCGAATGGACCAACAACCTCGACGTCAGCAAACCCGTCGATGTCGGGATATTCGCAGCCCCGCTCAACATCGCGTTCGGCGCCGAGTTCCGCCGCAACACGTATCAGATCGAGCCGGGTGACTTTCCGGGGCGCTACGAAGGCGGCGCGCAGGCCTATCCCGGGTTCAGCCTGGCGAGCACCGGACAATATCACCGCACCAACGAAGCGGTTTACGCGGATTTCGCGACCTACCCGCTGCCGCACTGGCAGGTCGATATTGCCGGACGTTTCGAGCATTACAGCGACGTCGGCGACACCGAAACGGGCAAGATCACGACACGCTACGATTTCTCCAGCCAGTTCGGCATTCGCGGCACGATCAGCAACGGTTTCCGCGCACCGACGCTGGCGCAGGAAGGCTTCGCCGCGGTGAACGTGGCGCCGACCAATGCGATCGGGCAGTTTCCGGTCAACTCCGCCGGTGCCCGCCTGATCGGCAGCGAGCCGCTGAAAGCCGAGCGCTCGACGAGCTTCAGCGCAGGCTTCGTGGCGACGCCGATCGAGCACATGCATGTGGCACTCGATTTCTACCAAATCGACATCCGCGACCAGATCGTGGATTCGGGCTTGATCGGTGGAACACCCGAATCCGAGGCACTCGTCGCCCAGGCGTTCGCGCTCAACGGCAGCGCCATTCCCGCCGGCGCCGCGGGCAACGTCTATGCCCAGTTCTACACCAACGGCATCAACACCCGCACGCAGGGTGCCGATTTCACGCTCGACTACGTGACCGAACTGGCTGCCTATGGCCGCATCAACTGGACCGCGGCAGCGAACTTCAACAGCGTGGCGCTGACGCACGTCTCCGCACAGGGCGGCTTCACGCCCGACGTGCTGTCGGAAATCAAGGAAGCGTCGCCGAAGAGCAAGATCCTGCTGCAAGGCATCTACACGAACGATCCCTGGAGCGTGACGTTGCGCGAGACGCGGTTCGGACAGGTGATCGAAGTGCTGGCGGACGGCAATTCCGGCGGCGCCCCGTTCACCGCGAACCGGGTCCGGCCGACCTTCATCACCGATCTCGAATTCGGCTACAAGATCACAGCCAATCTCACCGCCAGCGTCGGCGCGGACAATCTGTTCGACCGCTACTCGAACCACACCACCGCCGGCGCGCGCTACAACAATGCCGAACAATACATCCTGGCATCGCCGTTCGGCATCGACGGGGGGTTCTACTACGGACGCATCAACTACAACTTTTAAGAGGCTATTATAAAACACGCGACGACGGTCATCCAACGCGGATTTCTTGCGCTCCGGTGCTCACGGCCCAAATGGCCGCTCCGCTCCGGTGCTCGGAAATCCACGATGGACCGTCACCAAGAGGTGCCTCTGACTCGTCGTGCCGCGTTTTCAAACAGCCTCTGAGAGAAGCTCACTGCGTCTGTGGGTGACCCTCCGGGACGACGGTCTGGACGATGGAGGCGTCGAGCGCCTCGTAGGCGTGCAGGCCGATCGTTTCGTACAACTCCGCGCGGGTCTGCATGCGGTCGACCATGCCGTGCGTGCCGCCGTCGCGCCGGATCGCGGCGTAAAGCTCTTCGGACGCGCGCGCGGCGACCCGCAACGAACTGACCGGCCAGATCACCATCTTGTAGCCCATGGCCTCGAACTCCGACGCCGTGAAGAACGGCGTGCGGCCGAATTCCGTCATGTTGGCGAGCAGCGGAACGCCGGGCATGCGGCGGGCGAATTCGCCGAACATCTCAGCCGTGTTCAGCGCCTCGGGAAAGATCGCATCGGCGCCGGCTTCCATGTAGAGCTTCGCACGCGCCACCGCGCCGTCCATGCCCTCGCTCGCCGCGGCATCGGTGCGCGCCACCAGATACAGATGGCGACGTGCCTTGGCGGCCGCTGCGACTTTCGCCGCCATGTCGTGCGCATCCGCCAGGCGCTTGTCGTTCAGGTGGCCGCATTTCTTCGGCAGCAGCTGGTCCTCGATATGCACCGCGCCGGCGCCCGCATCCTCGAACGTACGCACCATGTGCATCACGTTGAGCGCCTCGCCATAACCCGTGTCGCCGTCGGCCAGAACCGGAAGGCCGGACGCGCGCGCGATCTGGCGGATGAAGAACGCCACCTCGTCCACGGTGATGATGCCGAGGTCCGGCAGCCCCATCGATGCGGTCATCGCCGCCCCCGACAGATACAGCGCAGAGAAGCCCGCGCGGGCGGCCTGGATGCCCGCCATGCCGTTATGGGCCCCGGGTATCTGCAGGATGCCTCCCTGCGCCAGGGCGGCGCGGAAACGCGCGCCGGCCGGCTCCGTCGGGAGGTCGGCTGCAGTCAAATAAGGCACGGCGTCACGCCCTTTCCGCGAGCGGCACGAATTTCAGATCCTCCGGGCCCACGTAATTCGCGGAAGGCCGGATGATCTTGTTGTCGGTGCGCTGCTCGATGACGTGCGCGCTCCAGCCGCTGGTCCGGGCGATGACGAACAGCGGGGTGAACATCGCCGTCGGCACGCCCATCATGTGGTAACTCACGGCGCTGAACCAATCGAGGTTCGGGAACATCTTCTTGGCGTCCCACATCACCGTCTCGAGCCGCTCGGCGATGTCGAACATGCGGGTCGATCCGGCCTGTTCCGACAGGCTCTTGGCGACACCCTTGATCACCTTGTTGCGCGGATCGCCGGTCGTGTACACCGGATGGCCGAACCCGATCACCACCTCTTTCTTCTCGACCCGCGCACGGATGTCGGCCTCCGCCTCGTCCGGTGTGGCGTAACGCTTCTGGATTTCGAACGCGACCTCGTTGGCCCCGCCATGCTTCGGCCCGCGCAGTGCGCCGATCCCGGCGGCGATGGCGGAATACATGTCCGAGCCCGTGCCGGCGACGACGCGGGCCGCGAACGTCGACGCATTGAACTCGTGTTCCGCGTAGAGGATCAGCGAGGTGTGCATGGCGCGCACCCATTCGTCGCTCGGTTCCGTGCCGTGCAGCAGATGCAGGAAATGCCCGCCGATGCTGTCGTCGTCGGTCTCCACGTCGATGCGGCGGCCATTGTTCGAGAAATGGAACCAGTAGAGCAGCATCGAGCCCAGCGAGGCCATCAGCCGGTCGGCGATGTCGCGCGCGCCGGGATGATTATGGTCGTCCTTTTCCGGCAGCACGCAGCCGAGTGCGGAGACGGCTGTCCGCATCACGTCCATCGGGTGCGTCGCCGCCGGTAGCGATTCCAGGATATCGAGCACCGCTGCCGGCACACCGCGACAGGCGCGCAGCTTCGCCTTGTAGGCCGCCAGCTCCGCCGTATTCGGCAGCGTGCCGTGCACCAGCAGATGCGCGATCTCCTCGAACTCGCAGGCTTCCGCCACGTCGAGGATATCGTAGCCGCGGTAATGCAGATCGTTGCCGGTGCGCCCGACGGTGCACAGGGCGGTGTTGCCGGCGGCGACACCCGAGAGTGCCACGGATTTCTTCGCCTTTGGCGCCGCCGCCCCCGCTACTGCACTGTCGTTCGCTGCTGAAATGTCGTTCATCGTGAAGCTCCCTTGTCGCCGCTCAAGCCTTGAAGCCGAAAATGCCGGTGTGCTTCGCCGCGGCGAGCCTGCCGTGCGGCAACGCGATGGTGAGCCCGGCCAGCTCGGCGGCGGTCAGAGCAGGCAGGCGCTGCGCCACGTCGAGGAAGCGCTCGGCCTCCGCGCCGTCCAGCACGCCCTCGGTCAGCGTGCGGAACTTCCTGATGTAATCGGCCCGCTTCCACGGCGTGGCACCGGCGCTGTGCGCATTGGCAAGCGCCAGCTCGTCGACGATCGTGCGGCCGTCCTTCATGCGTATCGTCACCTTGCCGCCGAACGCCTTCACCGTCGGGTCGTCCGCATGGTAGCGGCGCGTCCATTCCGGATCCTCGGTCGTGCGGATCTTCTGCCACAGACGCACTGTGTCAGGCCGCGCGGCGCGCTCCGGCGCGTACGAGCGCACGTGGTGCCATTCGCCATCCTGCAAGGCCACGGCAACGATGTACATGATCGAGTGGTCGAGCGTCTCGCGCGATGCGTGGGGATCGAATTTCTGCGGATCGTTCGAGCCGGTGCCGATGACGTAATGCGTGTGGTGGCTGGTCTCGATCAGGATGTCCTCCACGTCGTCCCAGTCCGCGACCTGCCGCCCCATGCGGAAAGCGAGATCGATCAGCGCCTGGCTCTGGTATTCCGCCGAATGTTCCTTGGTGTAGGTCTCGAGAATCGCGCGCTTCGGCTCGCCCGGCGCCGGCAGCAGCACCGTGTAATTCGCGTCCTTGCCGTCCAGCATCCACGCGATGACGCCGTCCTCGCCTTCGTAGATCGGGCTCGGCGCGCCTTCGCCGAGCATGGCGCGATCCACCGCCTCGATCGCCAGCTTGCCCGCATGCGACGGCGCATAGGCCTTCCACGACGAGATCTCGCCTTTGCGGCTCTGCCGTGTTGCCGTCGTCACGTGCAGCGCCTGCTGCACCGACTGGTAGATCGTCTGCGTATCGAGCCCCAGCAGCGTGCCGATACCGGCCGCGGCGGACGGCCCGAGATGCGCCACATGGTCGATCTTGTGCTTGTGCAGGCAGATGCCGCGCACCAGGTCGACCTGGATTTCGTAACCCGTGGCCAGGCCGCGCAACAATGCGGCACCATCCTTGCGGCATTGCTGCGCCACCGCCAGGATCGGCGGAATATTGTCGCCCGGATGGCTGTATTCGGCGGCGAGATACGTGTCGTGGTAATCCAGTTCGCGCACCGCCGTGCCGTTCGCCCACGCGGCCCACTCGGCGTGCACGCGCATATCGGGCGGACAGCCGAACACCGTGGCGCCGTCGCCGCGCGGATGCGCCAGCGCCTGGGCGCGTGCCGTCACCACCGGGCCGCGGTTGACCGACGCCATGGCGACGGACGCGTTATCGATCACCCGGTTGATGATCATGTCGGTCACATCGGCGTCGACGGCGACGCTGTCGGATGCGACGGCGGCGATCTTCCACGCCAGCTGATCCTCGCGTGCAAGACGGTCCTTTTCCGGATGAACGCGTACGCTGTGCTGCTGCATGGTGTCAGATTTCCTCTTCTGCTTCTGTTTCTGCCTCGACGAGCCGGGCTTCTTCAAGTTCGGGCTCGTCGATATCAGGCTCGTCAAGTTCCGGACGCGGCTGGCTCGCCTCGATCGCCGCCTTGGCACGCGCCTCAGGACCGAGGCGCCCGTTCTCGGCCAGCAATTCGGCGATCTGCACCGCGTTCAGGGCGGCGCCCTTGCGCAGATTGTCGGCCACGCACCAGAAGCCCAGCCCGTTCGGAACGGTCGGGTCGCGCCGCAGCCGGCTGACATAGACCGCATCCTCGCCCTGGCTTTCCGCCGGCGTGATGTAGCCGCCATCGTCGCGGCTATCGACGACGACGACGCCCGGCGCATTGCGCAGCAGGTCGCGCGCCTCGCCCACGTTTACCTTCTCCCGGAACTCCACGGCGACCGCTTCGGCATGGCCGATGAACACCGGCACCCGCACGCAGGTGGCGAAAACGGCGATGTCGGGTCCCAGTATCTTCCTGGTCTCGACGGCCATCTTCCATTCTTCCTTGGTGGCGCCGTCATCCATGAAGCTGTCGATGTGCGGAATGACGTTGTAGGCGATCGTCTTGGTGAAGATCTGGGGCGTCGCGGGATCGTTCACGAAGAACGCCTTGCTGCCGGTGAACAGCTCGTCCATGCCTTCCTTGCCGGCGCCCGAAACCGACTGGTAGGTCGATACCACCACGCGCTTGATGCAATAGCGGTCATGCAGCGGTTTCAGGGCGACCACCATCTGGATCGTGCTGCAGTTCGGGTTGGCGATGATGCCGCGCCGGCGATGGCGGTCGAGCGCCTGCGGATTCACTTCCGGCACCACCAGCGGCACGTCGTGATCCATGCGGAACTGGCTGGTGTTGTCGATGACGATGCAGCCCGCGGCGGCGGCGCGCGGTGCATGGACGGCGGAGATCGCGGCCCCCGGGCTGAACAAAGCGAGGTCCCAGCCCGCGAAGTCGAACTTGTCGAGGCTCTGCACCGTCAGCACGGCGTCCTCGCCGAAGCTCACCTGCTGCCCGGCCGAACGGCCGGAGGCCAGCGCCGCCACCTCGGCGACGGGAAAATTGCGCTCCGACAGCGTCTTCAGCATTTCGCGGCCAACCGCGCCGGTCGCTCCCACGACTGCTACCCGATACGCCATCGCATTTCTCCATCACTGATCCGGCGTGGATCCAGGTGTCGCCAGGCCCCGGCGGCCGCCAAACCGTGGAGCCATAGGCAGAGCGGACCGGTCAGGGCAAGGTGCGGCGCCGCACGGCAGGCCAGCCCTGGCCGCACAATTTGCCGGCAGCCGCGTCCGCAAGCGTTGTCAACGGGTTGCGCGGAGGCCCCGGCGCAGGCCATTGACGGGAGTTACGGGGTCGGGCGTTACGGGCTCGTGCTTCACGGTTTGCGGTTTCACGGAGAAACGACGTTTGGCCGATGCACCTGGGTCGCCCGGCATACCGCCGCGCTGGACATCGAGCGACAAGAGCGGCGTCGGCACTGGCCTGCTGGCGACAAGCCGGGTCTGGTTCACCATCAGCCACGGCATCCTGAACGAGTGCTACTACCCGCGCGTCGACCAGGCCTGCATCCGCGATTTCGGCTTCATCGTGACCGATGGCGAGGCCCTGTTCGCCGAGGAGAAGCGCGACACGTCGAGCGTCATCACCTCGCTGGCGGACGGCGTTCCGGCCTACCGGCTGGTCAACACGCATCGCCCCGCCGATGGCAGCGCGCCGCGGTTCCGCATCGTGAAGCACGTCATCGCCGACCCGCGCCGCGACACGGTGCTGCAACGGGTGCGGCTGGAACGGCTCGGGCCGGATTGTGGGCCGAAACTTCGCCTGTTCGCGCTGCTGGCGCCGCATCTGGTCAATGCCGGCACCAACAACACGGGCTGGCTCGGCGACTACAAGGGGCAACCCATGCTGTTCGCCGAAGGGGCCGGCTCGGCGCTCGCACTCGCCTGTTCGCAGCCATGGCTCGCCCGCTCGGTGGGCTATGCCGGCGTCAGCGACGGCTGGCAGGATCTGTCGCGCCACTTTGCACTGACCTGGGCGTACGACCGGGCGGTCGACGGCAACGTGGCGCTCTGCGGCGAAGTGGCGTTGCAGCAAGATGGCGAGAACGCCGGGCGGCCGGATGGCGACAACGCCGGGCAGCAAGATGG